>JANXWU010000019.1 GCA_025350985.1 Spartobacteria bacterium
GTGAAATTCGCGCAATTTTTTTTGCAGCAGCTCACTGAGGTCGTCCTCCTGGAACACCGGACGGAGTTGCACGGTCCAGCCGCAGGCGCGCAGATGGGTCGCCGCCACGAGCGCGTCGCCACCGTTGTGGCCTTTTCCAAAATAGACGGTTGCGTGTCCGGGCTTCGGGAAGAATTGCCGCACCGCGCCGGCGATTTGCGCGCCGGCTTCATTCATCAGACTCTCCGCCGACACGCCGCGGGCGAAGGCTTCGGCCTCGACGTTTTTCATTTCCGAGGCGGAGAGAATCATGGGCTGGCGTTCGCGTTCAGTCGCGGCAGCGCGCGATGATGCCGCGTGCGATGAGACCGGCCATGCGGGCGCGATGCGACGGTTTGAGCGTGAGGTTGCCTTCGTCGCGATTGGTCAGGAAACCGCACTCGACGAGCACGGCGGGGATGCGGGCGTTGCGCAGCACGTAAAAGGTGGCGTGTTTGACGCCGCGATTTTCGGTCCGGGTGGCGTGGATCAAATTCGACTGGATGCTGGCGGCGAGCCGGGCGGCGCTGGCGGCGCAGTAGTGCGTTTCAAATCCATGCGCGCCTTCGCGGAAGGCCGCGTTGAAATGGATACTCACGAACACGGCTTCGTGTTGCGCGTTGCTGATGGCGACGCGTTCTGGCAGGGAGATGAACGTGTCGTCGCGCCGGGTGAGGACGGTGCGGAAACCGGCGCGTTGCAGTTCGCCGCTCAACCGGCGCGCCACGTCGAGCGTCATGTCTTTTTCACCGATGCGCTGAAAGGGAATGCCTCCGCGATCATGCCCGCCGTGGCCCGCGTCAATCACGATGGTGGAGACGTGGGCGGGCCAGGGAATGGCGGGGGCGGGTGCCGGGCGGCGGACCTTTCGGGAGCGTTTGGATTTTTTAGCCGCGGCCTCGGCGGGCAAAGTCGCGAGGAGCAGGCACAGGAGGCAGACCGTGAATCGAGTCCATGACTTCAGGACGGCGAAACGGACGCGCCCTTGCCGGGTTCGCCCGTCAAAGTTTGGCCCCGCGCTTTTCGACGCGACGATCACAGATTTTTCCCGGCCCGGCATTGGTGGGTGCGGCGCGACCGGTTCACAATTTAGGCAGGCCCGGCGGGCGGTCGGAAAGCTTCGGAGGCGGGGTGGCGTTCGCTTGCGGCGGCAGGTCCAGCGCTCCGCCGAACACGGCGACTCGTCCCCCCTCGACTTTGCGCAAACGAGGCCGCGTCTTCGTTTCCACAATCGTCGTCTGGCCGATGAATTCACCGTCCAAACCGATCTCGGTGTGCAGGTGGCTGCGCGGCCCGTGCGGGTGCAAAATGTGCAGACGGTTGGACGCGTCGAGCATGACCTCGGGAGATTCGCCGAAGGTCAGCCGGCCGATCGGGTAGGTGGCGAGCACGAGGTTTTTTTCCCTGTCCTCGACCCGCACATACAGGCGGGTTTCCGCCGGCAGGCGATGGGTCATGACATTGTAGTTGCGGTAGCCATCTCCCTCTTTTTCGCCCCCTGGCGCACCGACGGTTTGTTGCCAGATGGTCTTGCCTTCGGTGACTTCGATGTTTTGCGCGACCGAGGTGTAGTAGCGGTTGAGGGGCGCGAAAAAAATAGTCGCCTTGACGCGGTAAAGGCCGAATTCGGTCACCGGGAAAAGGGTGACAAGGTTGACGGTGCGCTTGACCGTGGAGCCGGCTTCGAGGACGAGCGGTTCCAGTTTGTAATGCAAATCGCGTGGAGCGACCGGCTGATCCTCGAGGTTCAGGACTTGAAAGCCGAACCACTGATTGCCATCGACATCCTTCAACTCGAGGTCGCGTCCAGAGAGATTGGTGATGGAGACCGTGGCGAGGATGGGCTCGTAGGCGACGTAGAGCCGGTGGGCGATTTTGATTTCGACTTTGACTTGCGCGTGCAGCTTGGAGCCGAGTCCGAGGAGCAGCGACAGGAGAATGAGGAGGCTTGCCTTCATGGATGCGGGTGGCTTTTTCGAAAGGGCGGGACGCGCCCGCTGGTATCGCATTGGAACTGCTCGCTTTCAAGCGCCACCGCATCGTCGCGCGCCAGACCTCAACGATGCGCGAGAATAAACCAAAGCACCGCCGCGATGAGGGCGACTCCGCCGGCGATGGCGCCGCCGATTTTTGCGACTGCTTTCAACTGGCGTTTGCGATGCTTCGATTCAAAGGCGCGGATTTCCGCCTCGATTTTTTCGTCGGGCTTGAAAGTTTTCGCGAGCACCTTTGGCTCGATCGTCCGGATTTCCTGAAGCAGCGCGCCCCACGATTGGAAGCCCGTGCTGTCCTGCACCCGCATGCGCGCGAGCATCTTTTGCAGCTCGGGCGAAAGCTCTGCGTTGGGCGGCAGCACTTCGGTCATCACCGTCGAAAGCGTGAGGATTTCGCGCTGCGCGTTGGGAGGCTCGGGGTCGGTCGCGGTGGCGATGTTGGCCAGGCGGGCGCGTTTGTCGGAGCCGATGTAAATGCGGCGCGGATTGATGCGCCCGTGCGGGATTTGGTGGAGGTGAAACGAGGACATCGCGCGCGCGACGCCGCTGATGACGCGGACGGTCATCAACTCGTCGAGTTGCGTGCCGGTGGCGGTCATCTCCGCGAGGTTTTCGCCATCGACGTATTCGCGCGAATAGAAACACCAGCCGTCAAATTCCCCCGCTTCGTACACGCCGAGGATGCCGGGATGCCGGACGGTCGCCTTGGCCGTGGCGTCGTTCATGAATTGCAGTTTTGCCTCCGCGTCGTGCTGCAATTCCGGCGTGAGGACTTTGATCGCCACGGGGCGATTCATCGCCATTTGGGTTCCCTCGTAAACCGGTCCGCGCCGCCCCGCGCCCAGCAGCCGCCCGATTTGGTAGCCGCCGAGAGTGCAGCCCTTGAGATTGTCACTCGTCGGCGACGCCGCGGGCGCTGGCTTGGGTTTCTCGGCGGCGGGGGGTGTCGCCTTGGAAACGGCCACTGGAGCCGGTTTCACGGCGGGCGCTGGCTGCGGCTCCAAGCGGATGGCCGCCGCGAGCTCGTCCCAGTCCACCGGCTTTTGCAGCACGGGATTGCTCCCGATCCGATCCGCGTATTCCACCAGATCGTAGCCGGTGACGAAGATCGTGCGCATTTTTGGAAATCGTTTGCGCAGCGTTTCGTTCAAGCTGAACCCGTCCACTCCTTTCATGACCACGTCGGTGACCAGCACGTCGATTTGCCCCAGCGCACCGGCTTGTTCGAGCGCCTCGCGTCCGTCCGCGGCCCCGTGGACTTGCGCGTCCGG
>JANXWU010000078.1 GCA_025350985.1 Spartobacteria bacterium
TGCTGATTTTGGCGCCCTCGCCTAAACGAACTTCCTGTGGGCGAGTGGCGCGCGTGGAAGCTACACGCTGCCCGCAAAAGTTCGCGACGGCGAGGCGCCGTCGCCGACATGCGAGGCGCATGTGCTACCCAGAATCAGGGCGACACTTTTTTTATATTGCTCTCGTGGAAAATTCGCAGCCCATCTTTTCCTGACTTCCTGAGTTCCAGATCAAAATTCGTGAAATTTGGCCGTGGCGCGAATTGGGCAGCGTGCGGTAATTTGTTCAAGTCACAGCCCATGGCGACTTCCGCGGCGTTTGCCATTTTCAAAAAGTTTTCAGGGCAGAAATGCGATGGAAAACGGGGCGCGGAAATCTGCTGGCACGCACGCTGCTAAGGGCCGCGCGTGATTTTCACGACCCGTTTTAACGTGCGCTCGGCCAGGCTCTGGCAACGATTCGCCACCGACCGCGCGCCCCGCCAGGTCACCTGTAGTTCAGCGCGGCTTCTCCAAATTTTCGCGGAAAATCCGGTCATCGCTTCCGCATTGGAAGCCGGTTTCCGGCAGTCCCGCGAAACATCCCGCGTGCCGGCTCAAATCGCCGGCTCGCGTTTCCCAAACCACCACCACACCACCACCAAACTATGTTGAAACCATCACGAAAAATCGCGCTTCTCGCCGTCGCCGGAGCGTTCGCCTGGCTGGCCGCGGATCAGCCCATGCACGCCCAGGATACGCCGCCCGCGGCAGCCGCTCCGGCGCCCGCCGCCGCACCCGCAGCGCCAGCCGCAGCCGCAGCCGCACCCGCAGCCGCGGTGCCCGCTCCGTCACTGGAGCAGCGCGTCGCCGGACTCGAGGCTTATCTCGGCAATGGCGACCCGACCGTTCCGCTGAAGACCGGCCCGAAAGACAAGGATGGCAACCCGACCATTCCCGAAGGCCTGACCACGCCGTCCGTCGGCGTCGCCGGCCCCGGCCACAACGCGTGGATGATGACCTCGTCCGCGCTCGTTCTGTTCATGACGCTGCCCGGCCTCGCCTTGTTCTACGGCGGTCTCGTTCGTAAAAAGAACGTCCTCTCCGTGCTCGCGCAGTGTCTCGGCATCGCCGGCCTCGTCACGATTCTGTGGTGGGCCATCGGCTACAGCCTCGTGTTCGCCGCCGGCTCGCCGTTCATCGGCAGCGCGAAGTTTGCGCTGCTCAAGGGCGTCGATTCCGTCCCGAACACCGACTACTCCTACTGGGTCTCGCACAACGTCTTCTCGATGTATCAGATGATGTTCGCGATCATCACACCGGCGCTCATCGTCGGCGCGATTGCCGAGCGCATGAAGTTCTCCGCCATCCTGCTCTTCGTGACACTCTGGATGTTCGTCGTCTATTTCCCGCTCGCGCACATGATCTGGGGCATCGACGGCTTCATGAACGGCGTCTGGAACGCCAAGGCCACCATCAAGGCCATCGACTTCGCCGGCGGCACGGTCGTCCACATGAGCTCGGGTTGGTCCGCGCTCATCCTGTGCATCATGCTCGGGAAGCGCATCGGCTTTGGCAAAGACAAGATGGCCCCGCACAGCATGGTGTTGTGCATGGTCGGCACGGGCATGCTCTGGGTCGGCTGGTATGGCTTTAACGCCGGCTCCGCGGTCGCCGCCGACGGCGTCGCCGCCAATGCCTTCATGACCACGACGCTCGCCACGGCGGTCGCGTCCTTCGTCTGGGCCATGGCCGAATACCTCGCCAAAGGCACGCCGAGCGTTCTCGGCTTCTGCTCCGGCGCGGTCGCGGGCCTGGTCGTCATCACGCCTGCCTGCGGGTTCGTGAACTCGACCGGCGCCGTGATCATCGGCGTCCTCGCGGGCATCGTCCCGTATTTCTTCGTGGTGAAAGTAAAGGCGATGTTTGGTTACGACGACGCGCTCGATACGTTCGGCGTCCACGCCATCGGCGGAACGATGGGCGCGCTGCTCACCGGCTTCCTGGCTGTGCCAGCAGTGCTGGCCGACGGCAAGCCGAACCCCGGCTCCGTCAACGCCAACCTCGCCACCAACCTCAAGGACATCGTCGGGCACACGCTCTGGCTCGAACAGATCAAAGCCATCGCCGTGACCCTCGTCCTCGCCATTGTCGGCACGGTCATCATCGCGACCATCGTCAAAGTCCTCATCGGTCTGCGTCCGACTCCGGAAGTGGAAGCGCAGGGCCTCGACATCACCGAACACGGCGAAGAAGGCTACCTGCTCGACTAAACCTGACGGCATTACTTCAACCAAAAGGAACTCAACGAAATGAAAAAAATCGAAGCAATCATCAAACCATTCAAACTCGAGGAAGTGAAAGACTCCCTCGCGGAACTGGGCATCGAAGGCATGACGGTGAGCGAAGTCAAAGGCTTCGGTCGCCAGAAGGGCCACACCGAAATCTATCGTGGCAGTGAATACACGGTCGATTTCCTGCCGAAGATCAAAGTCGAAGTCGTCCTGCCCGACGGGCAGGTGGACGCCGCCGTGGCGGCCATCGTGAAGGCGGCGAAAACCGGCAAGATCGGAGACGGCAAAGTCTTCATCTCGCTGGTCGAGGAAGCCGTGCGGATTCGGACGGAAGAGACGGGCGACAAGGCCGTGTAAAAACGTAAACGGTTCGTTTGGGGAACCACAACACGAGAGCCGGTGGCGGGGAAACCCGTCACCGGCTTTTGTTTTTAACCGCCGGCCGCATCGGGGCGAAAGCAGCAGGGGTCATCCACAGATTTCACAGATTGACGGAGATTTTTTCAAAAGCGGCGACTGCTCTCGTGACAACTAATCTGTGCAAATCTGCGTAATCTGTGGACGAAAAAGGAGTCTCTTCGCTCAGACCTAGGCCGCGATCGACGACCGCGACATCATCCGCACCGCCTGCTCCGGAACCACCCGGCTGAAAACCACCTGCTCGCCCGCAAACGTCACCGCGAAATGATGCTCCTCGGCAAACCGGGCGATTGCCTCCTGCTTCTCCTCCAGCCCCATCGCCCCCTTGCCCTCAAATAAAAAGTCCATTGAATCCAATTTGACGGGGATACGGGACCGCTCTTCCAACCCGTCGGCAATCGCTCTCGCCCAGTGGTATTTCATCATGTCCGCTAATAGTGGCGCTCGCTGCATTCGTCGTCCTGATTTGACGCCGTATTTCCCGTAGGAGAAAAACTGAAGCATCCGATTTTTATCCACAGATTACGCAGATTTTCACAGATTTTTAGAAGGCGACGCAGTTCCGCTTCTGAAAAATCTGCGTCAATCTGTGAAATCTGTGGATGCCCCCTCCTGCGTTCAAACCGATTTTTTCAGGTAGCGTGAACAGTTCTTGGGGAATCAACGCGTCGGGGTTGGGTGCGAGATTCCTCCATTCCGCTCCGGTCGGAATGACGCCCCATTTTTCAAACTGAGCTACCACGGGAAATTGTCTTGAACTCGCCCCGGTCTCTTTGACTAATAGCGCACGCCAACCGCGTCGCCACCACCCCTTCCGCCATGAAAAAAATCGAAGCCGTCATCAAGCCGTTCAAACTCGAAGAGGTGAAAACCGCGCTCACCGAACTCGGCATCGAAGGAATGACCGTGAGCGAGGTCAAAGGTTTTGGCCGGCAAAAAGGCCACACGGAAATCTATCGCGGCAGTGAATACACGGTCGATTTTTTGCCGAAGATCAAACTGGAAATCGTGCTGACCGACGACTTGGTGGAGCGCGCGACCAGCGCCATCATCGGTGCCGCCAAAACCGGCAAAATAGGCGACGGCAAAATTTTCATTCTGCCGATTGAGGAAGCCATCCGCATTCGGACCGAAGAAACGGGCGACAAGGCCGTGTAGTGCCCGCGCGCAGCTTGGTCGGATAGGTTCTAGAGACCTGTTAAAAGCACCGTCGGAAAAGTTCGTATCTGGAAGCCATGAAGCCAGGAAAAAGGCGTCTGAAAATTCCCGCCTTCCTGGGTTCATGGCTTCCAGATCAGCCTAATTTTTTACGCGTCGCGCTGGGGCGGGACGTAGTTTTCGACGAAGGTTTTGCGGAACTCCGCGAACGTGCCGGCCTCAAGCGCAGCCCGCACGCGGCGCATCAGGTTCAAATAAAAGTGCGTGTTGTGAAGCGAGACGAGCATCAGTCCAACGAGTTCCTCGGCCTTCAAAAGATGGCGCAGATAACCTTGGGAAAAGTGGCGGCAGGCATAACAAACGCATCCCTCCTCGATCGGGCCGGTGTTCATTTTGCTCGCGGTGTTTTTGAGCGGCAGCGTGCCGTGTTCGGTGAACGCCGTGCCGTTGCGCGCGATGCGCGTGGGCAGCACGCAGTCGAATAAATCGACGCCGCGCGCGACCATCTCCACCATCTGCGGCGGCGTGCCGAGGCCCATGGTGTAGCGCGGTTTGTCTGCGGGCAAAAACGGTTCGCTGTTCTCGACGGCGCGCATCATTTCTGCTTCCGATTCGCCGACGCTGACTCCGCCGACGGCGTAGCCATCGAAGCCAATTTGCACAAGTGCTTCCGCGCTTTCGCGGCGCAGCGCGGCGTGCGTCGAGCCCTGGACGATGCCGAAAACTTGCGCGCCCAAGTTGTGATGTTCGTCCCACCAAGCGCGGCATCTTTTCGCCCAACGCAACGTGAGCGCGAGGCTCGTCGCGGCGTAATCGTAGCCGCAGCCGGCGTGCGGGCATTCGTCGAAAACCATCGCGATGTCGCTGCCGAGCGCGGTCTGGATTTCCATCGAAGTCTCCGGTCCGATGAAGCACGCCGCGCCATCGACGTGGCTTTGAAACGAGACGCCCTCCTCCGTGATTTTGCGCAATTTCGCGAGCGAGAAAACCTGAAACCCGCCGCTGTCGGTGAGCATCGGTTTCTCCCACGAGACGAATTTATGGAGCCCGCCGAAGTGGTTGATCACGTCGAGTCCGGGGCGGATGAAGAGGTGGTAGGTGTTGCCGAGAATGATTTGCGTGCCGAGTTCGTGCAGGTCGCGCGCGAAGACAGCTTTGACGGAACCCTGCGTCCCGACCGGCATGAACTCCGGCGTTTCGATCGCCCCGCGCGGCGTGGTAAGCCGTCCGCGGCGGGCTTTGGACGAGGGATCGTGGGCGAGCAGTTGGAACATGTGAGCGCGCACATTCGCAGGGGAATTCCGGCGGGCAATAAACTTTTATCTCGCGATTGACCGCGAGCGATTTTGCTGGTTAAGTCCCGGCTTTATGTCAATCCCCCCGGCTCCCAAATTATTCTGGCGTTTTGCAGCGGTCTTTCTGGTGGTTTTGGTGACGGTGTTTTGTGTCTGGCGCAGCGGTTTTGCAGTGTCCGCGCCGGTTGTTATTTCAAAGCAAGACGCGCCAAAAGCAGCGACGCCCGTCCTTGCGCAAGCGGAGTTGGCACCGGCTGAGAAAAGTCTCACGCCCGCTGCGAATACGCCGTTGGTCGCGGCTGCGAAAGCGCCGGTGGATGTCGAGGCGAGCGTGCAACGGCTTTCGTTTGCGACGGGCTGGAAAACGGAGACGAAGCCGGCTTTTGCGGCCTTTAACCAATGGGCCAATCGCTACGCCGCGGCCACGCCCGACGCGCGGGAATCGATGGTTGCGGAAGGTGTGTCTCTGGCCACCGACAGGCGCACGTTGCTCGCGGATTTGATTAAAGCCAATCCAAAGGAAGCCATCGCGTCGGCAGTGCCCGCCTCCATCCGCCAAAGCCTCCCGGCCGAGGTCGCAAAACAACTCGAGGAGCGTGTTTCGGCGCGCGGAAATATTTCACTGGTGGGCGTGACCGGAACGCCGGGACAGCAGCCGGCGGCACCCACTTTTCGCTCGGCGACGATCGGCGGAAAGACCTATCGCGCGCACGCGTGTGGCCGTCGGGACGAGCAGGCGACGAAGCTGGATATTTCGATCCACGGCATCGCGGTGGACAACTCGCTCGCGCTGCTCGACAGCCCGGTGCGCGTGCTCGATCCGGGTGAAATCGTGCCGGATGCCACGCTGGTCAGCCCGAGTTGTCCGGTCTCCGGGCAGCCGGTCGCGGCGCCTCAGGTCGCCAGCGGTTTCGGACCGTTTAATGTCGGAGCATCCACGGCGGTGCAGGTCGGCGACACGGTGTTTCCGCTTTGCCACCTCGAGCATGCGGTTGATTTGGAAAACCAGCTCATGGCCGCAGAAAATGCGGCGGGTCCGTACGTCGGATCGCTGAACGCCGACAGCCTCCCCGGCGATGTGGCGTTCAATGGCGGCTCGGGCAGTTCCAACATCAGTCGTCCGCCGCTCTCGTGGTGCCAGGGGACAAAAAAAGTGCTGATTCTGCGCGTTGATTTTTCGGACCTGCCCGGCGCTCCCATGGCGCTGGATGCGGCGGCCAACATGTTCAACAAAACCGGCGGCGTCAGCGATTTTTACGATCAATGCTCGTTCGCCAAAGCCGCCGTGCAGGTCGCGCCGTACGTCTCGGGCACGTCGGCGGATGTCACGCCGGTTTTGCGGCTGCCGAAAACCGCGGCCGTTTACGCCGCGGCGGATGACAACAACGGGATCATGTCCGCGGCGGAAAGCGCCGCCAACGCGCTCGGCTACAACGTCAATTCCTACGACCGCATCGTGTGCGCCTTTGCGTGGCTCGGCAACCTGCCCAATTCGCAAATCAATTACGGCGGCTTGGGCGAGATTCAGGGCAAGCACGCGTGGACGAATGGCTCCTACGACTTTCGCGTCCTCACGCACGAACTCGGCCACACCTTCGGCCTTTACCACGCCAATCTGTGGCAGGTGAACGACGGCAATCCGCTTTCCTCGACCGGCAGTTCCGTCGAGTACGCCGACCCGTATGACGCGATGGGCAGCACCGGCGGCGACATGCGTTATCAGTTCAATCACTGGGAAAAAAGCATCCTGCAGTGGATACCGGACACGGCGGTTCAGACGATTGGGACTGCGGGCACGTATCGCGTTCATCGGTTCGATTCGAGCACGGCGGACTTGGGGAACACCAAGCTCGCGCTCAAGGTCGTCCGCAACAACAACGAGGATTTTTGGATCGCCTACCGCCCGGCCTTTTCGACCAACGTCAACCTCACCAACGGCGCGTACATTTTGTACGGCTACAACTCCCGGAAACAAAGCGCGCTGATCGACACGAACACGCCCAACACCAGCCCGACCGACGCGGGTTTGCAGGTGGGCCAGACGTTGAACGATCCCGCCAGCGACACCTACCTCACGACGGTCGGCAAGGGCGGCACCGCGGCGAATGGCTACCTCGACATGGCGGTGAATTTCGGGCCGTTTCCGGGCAACCAAAACCCCACCGCCGCCGTCGCCATCGACCGCACGGCTTATGTGGGCTTGCCGGTCACGCTCTCCGCCAACGCCTCCGATCCCGACGACGACGCGCTCGCCTATTTCTGGGATTTCGGCGACGGCTCGCCGAGTGTGAATGTGGACAGCCCGTCGAAGACGTGGACGAAGGCCGGGACTTACTCGGTGAAATGCGTGGCGTCGGACATGAAAGGCGGCACCGCGACCTCGACCTTGAGCGTCGTGGTCAGCGCGCCGCCGTCCTCGCCCGTCATCACCGGTGCCCTCACCGCGACGGCCACGCAGGATGTGGCGTTTAGTTATAAAATTCAGGCGACGAACACGCCGACGAGCTACAACGCTCTCGGCCTCCCGACCGGGCTCGGCGTCAACACTGCCACCGGCTTGATTTCAGGCAGCGCGTCGGTTTCAGGGGTGTTCAATGTCGGCCTGCGCGCCGCCAACATTAGCGGCACCGGTTCCGCGACGTTGGTGCTCACGGTGAACCCACCCGCCCCGGTGATCGCGGCGGCGACTGCGATCGGGGTGAGAGGCCAGCCCTTTGACTACCAAATCGAGGCGACCAACAACCCCGACGGCTACGGCGCGGCGGGCCTGCCGCCGGGTCTGACCATCGACATCGCCACCGGCGTCATCTTCGGAACGCCGACGGTGGTGGGCACTTTCAACGTGAGCGTCACCGCGTCCAATCTCACGGGCACGGGCACCGGCTCCCTGCAAATCGTCATCAATCCTTCCGCCCCCGTCATCGTCAGCGGCTTGTCGGTCAACGCCGTGCGCAACAAGCTGTTCAGCTACCAGATCATCGCCAGCAACGGCCCCACCAGCTACGACGCGAGTGGATTGCCGGGCGGGTTTGCCGTCGATAAAAGCAGCGGGGTCATTTCCGGAATCCCCGTCGCCACCGGCACGAGCAGCGTGGTCATTAGCGCCGCCAATGTGACCGGCACCGGCTCCGCGTTGCTGACGATCACCGTCTATCCGCCGCCGCCAGTCATCTCGAATGTCCTCGGCGTCACGGGCACGGTCGGCCAGTTTTTGAGCTACCAAATCGTGGCGAGCGACGCCACCAACTACAACGCGACCGGGTTGCCGGCGGGTTTAAGTGTCGAGCCCTCGAAGGGCTTGATCACCGGGATTCCAACTCAGCCGCTCTCCGCCCCCGTGACGCTGATCGCGAGCAACGGCGGCGGCTCGGGCACCGCCAGCGTCATGTTTGAAATCAAGCCAAACATTTTTGTCCCCGGCACCTACAACGGACTCATCCGCAGCACGCCCGACACTTATCAAGGCAGCGGTTTCGTTTCGCTGCGCGTGCTCGCCGACGGCTCGCTGACCGGCTACGCCATCGTCTCCGGAGCCAGTTACCCGTTCAAAGGCCGGTTCGACGATTCCGCGAATTTTGTCGCCACGCTGCCGCGGCGCAATCTGGTCCCGATGTCCTTGACCCTGCATTACTCCGATTCTGGGGTGACGGGCGGGACCGGGGACGGCTCCTTTTCTTCGGCCGTCTTTGCCGCTCCCACCCTCCGCGCCGACGCGCTGCATCCCGCGCCGCAAGCTGGAAAATACACGCTGCGCATTTCCTCATCCGACTATAACGCACCGGCCGGTCACGGTGTAGCGACGCTCACGATCGACGCTTATGGCGTGATCAAAGCCACCGGCTGGCTCGCAGACGGCACGCCCTTCAGCCAGACCGCCTCGCTCACTGCGGATGGCTCCTGGCCGCTCTTCGCGCTCACGCCCAATCAAG
>JANXWU010000116.1 GCA_025350985.1 Spartobacteria bacterium
GCGCGCCGTTTGCTGTGCGCGCTCGGCGATCACCTTCGTGACGCACTCGCGCTCAGTCGCACGGTGAAGGGAGCGGTAAATCCGTCGGAAATTTCGCGCGAGTCGCAGGCGGACACGATTTACCACATCGACAAAATCAGCGAGGAGGCGCTGGCATTTTGGTTTGAAAAAAACTGGCCGGCGGATTGGCCAGTCGAACTAGTGGCCGAAGGTTTGGAAGGGGAGGCGACGACCTTTCCGCGGGGCACGCCTGTCGCGAGGACGGTTTTGAAATGCATCGTCGATCCGATCGATGGCACGCGCGGATTGATGTACGACAAGCGCTCCGGCTGGGTGCTCGCCGCCCTCGCCCCGCAGCGCGGGATGGAGACGAAGTTGAGCGATTTGTTCGTCGCGGCGATGACGGAATTGCCCACGACGAAACAGTGGCGCGCGGATCAAATCAGCGCGGTGCGCGGGCACGGCGTCGTCGCGGAATCGGTGAATGTTTTGGATCGCACGCGCACGCCGTTGTCGCTCGCTCCCTCGCGCGCGACCGACTTCCGGCACGGATTCGCGACGCTCGTGAAATTTTTCCCCGAAGGCCGCGTGCTGACCTCGCGGATCGAAGAACGGCTCTGGGAGCGGCTTTACGGTCTGAGCCGCACGCACGCGCCGCTGATTTTTGACGACGAATACATTTCGACCGGCGGGCAATTTTACGAACTGCTCGCCGGACACGACCGCATGATCGGCGATTTGCGCCCGCTGATTTACCCGGCGGCGGGACACGAAACGTCGCTGGTTTGTCATCCGTACGACGCTTGCACGATGCTCATTCTCGAAGAGGCGGGCGTGGTCATCGAGACGGTGGCGGGCGGCCGGGTCGATGCGCCGCTGGATACGATCAGCCCGGTCGCGTGGATCGCGTTTGCGAATGAAACGCTGGCATCGCTGGTGCGACCGGCGTTGCGTGAGGCTTTGGCGGAACTGCTGCCGGCCAAATAGAGCCATGCGCAAGGCATCCGTCATCGGCGCGGTCGGCGCGGGCATTTTGAAAATACTCAACGCCACGCTGCGGTTTCGTTTCGAGGATCGCGCGGGTATTGCGGGGCGCGGCGACGTGCCGCCGGTGATTTGGATTTTCTGGCACAACCGCGTCGTCGTCGTGCCGCACACCTACAACCGCTGGCTGCGGCGCAAAGGCGCGGCGTTGACCAGCGCGAGCAAGGACGGTGAGATTCTCGCGGAGTTCATCCAGCGCTTCGGCATCCGCCCGGTGCGCGGTTCGAGTTCGCGGCGCGGCGCGGCGGCGCTGCTGGAAATGGTCGGGCTGATGGAGCAGGGCTACGACATCGGCATCACGCCGGATGGGCCGCGCGGGCCGCGCTATTCGCTCAATCCCGGTGTGGTGAAGCTGGCGCAAAAAACCGGCGCGCTTGTGCTGCCGATGCACGTCGATTACGCGCGGTGCATTCAGTTGAAAAGTTGGGACGGGTTCATGATTCCGCTGCCGTTCTCGCGCGTCACCGTCACGCTGGGCGAACTCGTGCGGGTCGCGCCAACTTCCACGCCGGAGGAGTTTGAAAACGAACGCGCGCGCGTGGAAAAAATTCTACGTCGCGGCGACACGCTGGACGGTTGACCGTTACCGCGAGCCTCCCTTATTTCATTGCTTCAACCTTTTTATGGCCGCCAAAATCATCGACGGAAAAGCGATCGCGAACAAAGTTCACGCGGATTCGCGGCGCGCGGTCGAGGAGTTGAAAACGCGCGGCATCACGCCGGGACTCGCGGTGGTGCTCGTGGGCGACGACCCAGCTTCGCGGGCCTACGTCCGCTCGAAGGACAAGATGTGCCGGGAACTTGGCTTGCATTCGGTGAAGCACGAACTGCCGGCGGCAACGACGCAGCAGGAGCTCATCGCGCTGGTGGAAAAATTGAACGCCGACCCCGCCATTCACGGCATCCTCGTCCAGTCGCCGCCGCCCGCGCACATCGACGAGCGCGCGGTGATTGAGGCGATTGATCCGCGCAAGGATGTCGATGGATTTCATCCGGTGAACGTGGCGAAACTTGCGCTCGGCGACCGCGACGGTTTTGTCCCGTGTACGCCGCTCGGCTGTCAGAAACTCCTCGTCGAAAGCGCGGTAGAAACCGCCGGCGCGCATATCGTCGTCCTCGGGCGCAGCATGATCGTCGGCAAGCCGCTGGCCCTTTTGCTGATGCAAAAAGGCCGGGGCGGCGATGCGACGGTGACGGTGGCGCACTCGCGGACGCGCAACATCGCGGAGGTCACGCGTTCGGCGGACATTTTAATCGCGGCCATCGGGCGGGCTGAGTTCGTACAAGCGGAACACGTTCGCGAGGGCGCGGTGGTGATCGATGTCGGAATCAACCGCGTGGACGATCCCATTTTAGACAGAGGCTACCGGCTCACGGGCGATGTGGATTTCGCAAACGTCGCCGCGAAGTGCGCCGCGATCACGCCCGTGCCCGGCGGCGTCGGCCCGATGACGATTGCCATGCTCATCGCCAACACCATCAAAGCCTGCCGCCAGTTGCACGGGTTGGAGAGTGAAACGGCCTGGGATTAAAACCCAAACGAAAAGGAGACGCTCGGACGGCGGTAGTACCGAGGGTGGTAAACCGGGGCGTAATAG
>JANXWU010000203.1 GCA_025350985.1 Spartobacteria bacterium
GCACGCGCGAAGGCAACGATCTCTACGCCGAGATGAGTGAAGCGGGCGTCATCAACCAGAAAGATTTGTCGAAGTCAAAAGTCGCGCTGGTTTACGGCCAGATGAACGAACCTCCGGGCGCGCGTCTCCGGGTCGCGCTCTCAGCACTCTCGATGGCGGAATATTTTCGCGACGAGAAAAACCAGGACGTGCTCCTGTTCATCGACAACATTTTTCGCTTTTCGCAAGCCGGCTCCGAAGTCTCCGCACTGCTGGGACGCACGCCGTCGGCGGTCGGTTACCAGCCCACGCTCGCCGCGGAAATGGGTGACCTGCAAGAACGCATCACCTCGACGACGAAAGGCTCGGTCACGAGCTTCCAAGCCGTTTATGTCCCTGCCGACGACTTGACCGACCCTGCGCCGGCGAACACTTTCGCGCACTTGGATTCGACGATCGTGCTTGAGCGTTCCATCGCGGAACTTGGCATCTATCCCGCCGTTGATCCACTCGCCTCGACCTCGAAAGCGCTCGCGCCGGAAATCGTCGGCGAGGAGCATTACCAAGTCGCGCGCGGCGTGCAAAAGGTGCTCCAGCGTTACAAGGATTTGCAGGACATCATCGCGATTCTCGGCATGGACGAACTCTCGCCCGACGACAAGCTCGCGGTCTATCGCGCGCGCAAAATCCAGCGCTTTCTTTCGCAGCCGTTCCACGTCGCGGAAATCTTCACCGGCACCAAAGGCCAGTACGTTTCGATTGCCGAAACCGTGCGCGGTTTCAAAGAAATCCTCGAAGGCAAACACGACGCCGTCGGCGAACAGAACTTCTACATGAAGGGCGGCATCGATCAGATCAACGAGTGAGTAAAATTTTGGAAGCGCGAAATTCTCCACTTCCTAAATCCTAAATCCCACTTCCTAAATTCATGCCCACTCTCCGACTCGAAATCGTGACGCCCGAGGCGAAGGCCTACTCCGACGACGTGGATATGGTTGTGCTGCCCGGCATCGAAGGGGAAATGGGCATCCTGCCCATGCATGTGCCGTTAATGACCGAGTTAAAGCCCGGCGAACTCCGCATCACGAAGAACGGACAGGAAACTTTTCTCGCTGTGGGCGAAGGGTTCGTCGAGATCACGGGCGAGCGCGTCTCGGTGATGACCGACATGGCCGTGGAGGAAAAAGCGATCGACGAAGCGGCGGTGCAAGCCGCCATCGAGCGTGCGGAAAAACGGATGCGCGAAGAGCATCTTGGCGACGAGGAAGTCGCTTCGGTGCAGGCGGCGATTCAGAAATCCCTCGCGCAGCTTCATCTCAAGCGCCGCCACCACCGCGGTTGAACTTGGCACAAAAAAACCGCGCCCCTTCCGGAGCGCGGTTTTTTGAGAAATACCGGCGTCCGTCAGCTGCGAAAGGTCACAGGTGAACCGGCGCGCATCGCGGCGTGCTGCTCGTCGGAGCAGGCGGCGTTTAACGGCACGTCAGTCGGTGCCGCAGGGTCGCCCACGAGACCTTGCGCGAGCAGGTATTGCTCGACTTCCTCGCCGCTGATGTCGGCCAGCATGACGCCGTTCACCTCGACGCAGGGCGAGAGCGGCTGACCGCTCTTTTGTTCCATCTCCCAACGAAAAGCAGGGTTCTGGATGATGTCCTTGTCAGTGTATTCCAGGTTGTATTTTTTCATCACGGCCCGGACGCCGTTGCTCCAGCCGCAGGAGGTTTTGAGGTAGGTGGTGATTTGTGGTTTTTCCATATTTTTTAAGAAAAAGTTCTCCGCAGATTAACGCAGATTTTCACAGATGAAAGTCCCATGGGGAAAACCAATCTGTGAAATCTGCGCCATCTGTGGACAGTTCCAGTCTTATTTTTTCTTCGAGTCGCCGGGACGGTATTCCTCCTCGGCGGCTTGGAAGGCGCGTTCGAGGCCGACCATGTCTTCGCCGGGGCGCACATTGTCGAAGGCTTCGCTCTCCTTGCGGATGTCTTCCTCGCTGTAGTTCGCGGCTTTGATCGAGAGACCGATACGGCGCTCGGCCTTGTCGATCTTGATCACGCGCGCTTCGACTTCCTGTCCGACTTTGAGGAAATCCTTCACCTTCTCGATGCGATCTTCGCTGATCTGCGAGATGTGAACGAGCCCGTCGATGTCGCCGTCGAGTTCGACGAACGCGCCGAAGGTCGCGAGCTTGGTGACCTTGCCTTTGACCAAATCGCCGATCTTGTAGCGCGTGTCGATCAGCTTCCACGGATCGTCCTCGAGCTGTTTCATGCCAAGGCTGATGCGCTGGTTCTGCTTGTCGATGTCGATGACCACCGCTTCGATCTCGTCGCCTTTTTTCATCACCTCGCTTGGGTGGTTGATCTTCCGCGTCCAGCTCATGTCGGAGACGTGAACCATGCCGTCGATGCCTTCTTCGAGTTCGATAAAGGCCCCGTAAGCCGTGAGGTTGCGCACCTGGCCTTTGACCGTTTTGCCGATGGTGTATTGCGTCTCGATCGCGTCCCACGGATTCGGTTCGAGCTGGCGGACGCCGAGTGAAATTTTCTGCTCCTCCTTGTTCACGCCGAGCACGACCGCTTCGACTTCCTGACCCTGGTTCAGCACGTCGGACGGCCGCGTGATGCGCTTCGTCCAGGACAGTTCGCTGACATGGATGAGGCCTTCAACGCCTTCCTCGATTTCCACAAACGCGCCGTACGGGACGAGGTTCGTGATCTTGCCCTTGACCTTCGAGCCGATGGCAAAACGCTCCTCGATTTTGTCCCACGGATTTTTCTGCGTCTGCTTGAGGCCGAGCGACACGCGCTCTTTTTCCTTGTTGATGTCCAAAACCTGCACGTCGAGTTCCTGCCCGACTTTCAGCAATTCGCTCGGATGCCCGAGGC
>JANXWU010000248.1 GCA_025350985.1 Spartobacteria bacterium
CCGCCAAGCTTGAGGTCCATCATAATTTCGCCATTCGCCAGATTGCCCTGCACCAAAAAAGGGTCCGTCGTTTTGATCGCCACGTCGAATTTCCAGTCACGCAGCGGCGGCTCGGGGAAGCTGACGACGGTCGGTTCCGCCGGCGGTTGCGGCGCGGGCCGGCCCGGCAAGCCGATGGGCAGAATGTCGATGTCGCGAAAAAAACGGCTGTTCGTCACGCCCACATTTCCCGTCACCGCGGCGGCACTGAGCGGTCCCTGCACTTTCACATCGGCGTCGAGGCGGGCGGTGATGTCGTCGGTTCGATAAAGCAGCGCATTCTTGGAGCGCACGCGCAGGTCGAGCACCGGCGCGCCCGTGTTCTCGAGGTTGATCCTTCCGCCGAGGCCGAAGGTTCCGCCGGAAATCTTGCCCTCCATTTGTTCGAGGACGATTTGGTTTCCGGCAAAATTCACTCGGGCTTTGATTGCAGAAACGGGCGGCAGGCTTTCGCTCGTGAACCGGATGCCGGAAATGTCGGACTGCATCGAACCGGCGATCACCGGCTTCGCGACGGGACCGGAGACGTTCACATCGAGCGCGACACTGCCGCTGACGAAACGCACCGCGGGCACCAGCGACGGCACAAAGGCGAGCGATGAACGCGGCAGCTTAACGCTCAGCGTGAGCGGCGTTTGGAGGTCGAACGCTTTGGTCTTTTTCAACGCCACCAGATCAACCGGAAGATTGCCACGCAGCGTGAGCGGCTGAATCTGCGCCTGCTTCAAAGTGCCGTCGAGCGCGAGCCGTTGATCTTTCAAATAGAGATCGAGCGCGAGTTCGGCGGGAGCGAGTTTGGCGGCGGCGGAAGATTGAAGTTTCGCGGCGCGGACACTGATCGTGCTGTCGAGTGCTGCGAGCGTCCCGTGCGCCGTGAACGTGGTGTTGAGGATCCCAGTGACGACGGGTTTTTGGCCGAACTGCTCGGCGAGCCGCTTCAAATCAAGGTTCTGCGACTTCAGGTCGATGGCGATCGGCTTCGTGTCGGGGACGAGCAACTCAGGATTTTTCACCTGATCCAAATCAATCGGCACCTGCAAAGAGCCTCGCAAAACGCTCACGCCCGCCTGCCGCAAATTGATTTCATCGAGATGCAGCGCCGACTTTTCAAAATGCAACCGGCCCTGCACGTCACCCTTGCTCATGCCGAAACGCAGAACCGGCGCATCGATTGTCTCCGGGGAATAGGTCGCGTTCACTTCGGACACAATGCCGTCGTTCGCGCCGTAACGACCGCGCTCCAAATGCAGCGTTCCGCTCCCGGAATGACTCTGCGGCTGCAACGCGCCGCTCCCGTGCCAGTCCAGCGCAAGCGCCCCCGCGATCGGCACGGACGTTCCGCTTTGGCGCAGCAACGGCTCAAAGATGGCCAGATTTTTCAGCGCCGCCGTGACTGTTCCTTCGTAATGATTCGGAGCGGGGATTTGAAACTCTCCGTTGGCGCTCAGCGAGTTTTCCGCGTTCAAAACCACGTCGAGTTTTTCCGCACGCACCAGTTCGTTCGCGAGCTTGAATTCGCCGTCAATCCTCGCCACCGGCACGCCATTATAGTCGATGTCCCGCCCGCTCACCGTGAACGCGCCGCTGCCAGTTTGATTCGCGAGCGTGCCTTTCCCCCCAATGCTCAACGAGCCTTTCAGCTTCGTCTCGCTGCCTGGAATCGTGAACGCTTCCAGCTCGGGCGCGTCCACGTTCAGCATCAAGTTCACCGGCGCTTTCTGCCAGTCCGCGAGCTCGCGCGGCAGGCTGCCAGCGGCTTCCAGCGCCACGACGTTTTTGCTTTTGCGCAATTCGATTTTCTCCACCGAGATATTTTCCTCGCGCGAGTGCAGTGCCACCGCCAGCGAGTCGAGCGTGAAATCCTTGAACCGCAGCCCGCCCGTCGCGCCGTCGATTTTCGTAGTCAGTCCCGCGACCGCTGCCGATTGCTTCGAGTTTGACTGCAAGTTTTTGGCGACGTGGAAAGTAAAACTGCCCGCCGAAATCTCGGCGTCGAATCCGTCCAGCTTGCCGAATTTCAAAGTCGTGTCCGCGTGGATCTCCTGGTTTTCAAAACGAAAGTCGCTCGTCAGATTGAGATCGCCCGAAAGTTTTTGCGGGAGCTTGGAAGTGAGCGCGGCGAGGTCCGGTGCGTGGACTTGCAATCGGCCCGTGGTGCGGCTTTTGGCGAAGTCCGCGACCTTGTCCGGCAGTGCGGATTCGACATCGAGTCGGACGTTGTTGGTACCGAGCGACTGCGTCGAGCTGAGCGTTGCCCGCCGGTTGCCAAGCTGCAACGACACGGCCGAGTCGCCAAGTTGATAAGCCTCGAAGGCCGCGCCATCGATCGCCGCGCGGAAAGTTCCCGCCCAACTCGCAGGCTCCGCGGGCGCGCCGCGAAATTCACCCGTGACGTTGGTAATCGTGCCATGAATCGGCGACTGAATTTTCCAGTAATCGGAAAATTGATCGAGCGAAATGCCAGCCGAGGACAGGCGCAAGTCGAGCACGTTGCGGTGGTTCAACTCGGTGATGTTCACTTCGAGCGCCACGCGACCGCTGAAGAAAGTCCCGTCGAAACCAATCCCGAGCCGCGCCACATCCAGCTTGGAGGCATCAAGGTGAAATTGCTTGAGTTGCAATTCACGCCCGAGGTTCAGGTCGTTGAGAATCAGCACGCGGTTATCGAAGGTGGTGGCTGCGGAAATGTCGGTCCAAGTGCGCACGCCGGGCACGGCCAGCCTGGCGATTTTCAGTTCGCCGCGGGTGCCGGGTTCCAGTTGCAGCGAGAAGGCCTTTATCTCTAGGTCGCCGTCTTTCTGATGCGCGGTCACGTTGACGTTTTTCAGAATGAGCTGGGCGGGAAAGAGTGCGGGAAATTTTACCTGCTGCTCCGGCGCGCCCGCTTTGGGAGGCGTGGATTCGGCAGGAGTCAAAACGATGGTGGCGTCGTGCACCTCCGCTGCGTGCAAGAATCCGGGCAGTCCTTTCCGCACCAAACCAATCAAGCTGTAGCGCAAACGGAGCGTGCCGATTTCGAGTCGGTCGATGGGCCCCGGCTCCACGGGCACGGCCTTTAGCTCTGTGATCGACAGGGTGGTAAAAATCGTGCCCGACATCTGGTAATCGAGCTTGAGCTTTTGCTGCTTCGCTGCGCGGATGATGAAGTAGCGCGTCCCGTGGAAGAAAATCGGGCGGTGGAATAAAACCAAGAGCCCGAGCAAAAGGAGGAATCCGCGCAGCAGCCATCGCCACCACGATCGCTTCGCAGTTGTTTGCGGGTTGAAATTGCTCGGTTCCATCGACGGGAGCAAACAGGCTATCACTCAACGCGCAACCTGTTCGAGTATTCCGTTTTTCCACGAATTGCCGCGGCGGTTGAGCCGACAGCTAACGCTCCGGCGGAGATAATCAGGAACGAGGCGGCGGGACGTATGAGAAGCGGGGAAGTCCCGTCGGAGTTTGCTCTGCCAGCGCCCGGAGAAACGCCTCGGAAAAAAGCAATGCCTCGCCGATGACTTCGTCCATGTCCAGATAGCGATAAGTTCCCAGCCGTCCCAGAAATGAAACCTTGGACTCCTGACGCGCCAATTCGTAATAGCTTTCCAGCAGCGTCTTGTCCTCCGCGCGGCGGATAGGATAGTAAGGCTCGTCCCCGGCTTCGGTCTGCTTGCTGAACTCCTTGAAGGCGACGGTGCGGGCATGGTCTTCCCACGGCGCGAAGTGTTTGTGTTCACTAACGCGGGTGAACGGCACCTTGAAGCTGGGATAATTGATCTGTGCGCAGCCTTGTAAGTCTCCCGCCTCCTCCATGCGCTCGAACTGCACCGTTCTATAACCAAGTCTCCCCAAGCGGTGACCAAAGTAAGTGTCAATAGGACCGGTATAAAAGACGTGGTCGAACTCTGTAGCTTCCGCCGGGGTGAACCGGTGATTTAGCTGCACCTCGATGCGCGGGTGGTGAAGGATGTTGGCGATCAAAGCACTGTAGCCTTCTTCAGGGATACCTTGAAACTTCGAGTCATAGTAGTTGTCGTCGTAGTTAAAGCGCACGGGCAGGCTACAGTGCTTTGATCGCCAACATCCTTCACCACCCGCGCATCGAGGTGCAGCTAAATCACCGGTTCACCCCG
>JANXWU010000267.1 GCA_025350985.1 Spartobacteria bacterium
CTCACCGAAAATTTTGCAGCACCCGCAATTTCGCCAGTGCGCGTCCGCTGTCGATTTGCTCCGCCGCCAGCGCGATGCCGGCTGCGAGATCGCGCGCCAGTTCCGCCACCACGAAGCCCGCGCCCGCATTCAGCAGCACCACGTCACGCTTTGCCCCGCGCATCGTTCCGTCGAGGATTCCGGTCAAAATGCGCGCGTTCTCGGATTTGTCCCCGCCGCGCAGGTCCGCCATTTCCGCGCGCGGAAACCCGAACTCTTCCGGCGCGAGCGTGAACGTCTCCACGCCACCCGCCGTCACCTTGCGCACCAAAGTCGGACCGAGGGTCGAAAGCTCATCCACCCCCTCGCCCTCGGCGTTGCGGCCATGCACGGCCCACGCGTGTTTGCGCCCGAGCAACCCCAACGCCTCGGCGAATTTCGGCAGCAGCCGTTCGGAAAAAACGCCGACGAGCTGATGCGCCGGCTGCGCGGGATTCAGCAGCGGCCCCAGCAAATTGAAAATAGTCGTGATGCCTTGCGCGGCGAGCATTTTGCGGACGGGCGCGACCGCCTTGAAAGCCGGGTGATAGTTCGGTGCGAACAAAAACCCGACGCCGATTTTCTCCACGCAGCGCTTCAAATCCGCCGGCGGCAAATCGATTTTCACGCCGAGCGCTTCGAGCACGTCCGCGCCGCCGCACTTCGAGGTGATCGCGCGATTGCCATGCTTCACCACCACCGCGCCGCCCGCCGCGAGCACGAACATGCTGGTCGTCGAGACGTTGAACAAATCCATCTTGTCGCCGCCGGTGCCGCAGACATCGAGCATCGGGCCCGGAAGACTCGCCGGATCAAATTGCGGATCAATCGCGCGCCCAAGCAGGGATTGAACGAACGCCGCGATCTCAGCCGCCGTCTCTCCCTTGGCCCGCAAAGCCTTTAACAGAGCGGCTTTGGCGGCATCGCTGATTTTTTCGTCGAGCAAAAAAGACACAGCCTCCCCGACCTGCGTCGATGACAAATCGCTCCCGCTGCCGACGTGCGAAATCAAATCCTGCATGGCCGCACGAAAGCACCTTTCAAAAACAATGTCATTCTGAGCGAAGGCTTGGCGGAGTGGAAGAATCTCATGCATCTCCGCCGGTTCCGAAGCTTCGTTTTGAAAAAATGCCCTCGCTTCAACGCGATGCCGCCACGAGCGCCACGATCAAGAGCACAATCAACACCGCCAGCGCCGCGAGCGAAATTTTCACCCAACTCAACGGATACTTCCCGTCGATCTTGCCCGTGACGCCGTTGATCGCGACGTGAAAATGGGCCGCGCCGTAATCGTAGGTCAGCAGCCAGACCGGCAGCAGCACATGTTTGAACGTCTGGTTTTCATAGTCGGCGCTCACCTGCAAACCACGGTGCGTATCGCCGGGAACCTGTTGCGCGCACAGCGATTCGAGTTCGCGCTGCATCCGGTCGCGGGCGCGCTGCGCGGCGGCGATGAGGTCGATTTGATATTGCTCGACGACCCAGCCGGAGAGGAAACCGGGATCGTACGGCACAAGTTCCTTCGTCGGAAATGGTGCGATTTTTTCCAGCAGCCGCTCGTCCACACCGCGCGACGCGGGCACCAGTTCGTCATCGAAAATGTGATCCAGTTCCCCCGCGCTCGATTCCCAGCGGGTGTGCTGCACCTGGCGCGTCTGCTCGCGCCCCTCGGAGTCGCGGTACGATTCCGTTTCGTAATAGTAAAAGCCGGATTCCGCCGTCCAGTCTGCGTGCGCCTGCGCGTCGAAAGTCCAATAGGGCAAATAGAAACCTTTCACCGTGTCGGTGAGCGCGGAGGTGCCAAGTTTGCTCGGTGCGAACCAGCGCGACGCATACCAAGCGCGGATTGACTCACGCACTTTGGTTTCCGCGATTTTGAATGCGAGCAGACTCTCGGGCCGGATGGGTGCTTTGATTTGCTCGACGGGAATGAGCGCGCTGGAGCCGCAAAAATCGCAGCGTTGTCCGACGCGCGCCGCGTCGAAAACCGTGATCGCCTGGCAGTTCTGGCATTTGACGGAAACCTTCTCGGCACTCCATCCCCGGTCGCTGTCCGGAATATTTCGCAGCGCTGAAACCAAGTCGCGCTCTTCGACCACGCCAGTCGTCGCGTCGAGTTTTCCCGGCGCTTCCGTCCCGCAAAACGGACACACGAGCGCTTGCTTCGCGGCATTCCATTGCGCCTCCGCGCCGCAGGATGGGCAGGCAAATTTCTGGCGGGCGACGAGTTCAGACATGGCCGCCGATTGTGAAACAGTCGCCAACGGTTGGCAATCGCGGCGGGCGTGCGTGCGCGCGTCTATTTTTCCTCGCGCAATTGCCGGAGCGCACTCTCGAGATCGCGCCGCGCGTTGAGCGTGCGGAGTTTCCCCTGGCGATCGAGCAGCCAGACGGTGGGCAGCGCGTTGATGCCGAGGGAGCGCACGAGCGGACTCTCCCAGCCTTTGCCGTCAAAAAAAATCGGCCAGCCGACTTGATGACGGTTGAGGCTGGCTTCGAGGGCTGCTTTGTCCTCGTCGAGACTGATGCCGATGGCTTGTGCGTCGTGCTTTTGCGCCGAGGCGCGCACTGAGGCAAGGGCGAGAATGGAAGGCGGCGACCAGTTGGCAAAAAAGTAAACGAGCACAATTTTCCCGCGGAAATCGGCGACGTTCACGGCGCGTCCGTCGAGCGCGGTGAACTTCAAGTCGAGCGGCTGGCCCAAGCGCGCGAGGCGCTTGAGATCATCCTCGATGCGCTGCTTCAACTCGGGATTCGTGGCGAGCGAAAGCGCGTCGCGGAGGAGCGACGATTTCGTTTTCGGCTGCTCGTCGAAGAGCGTGGCCACTTCGGCCAGCAGTGGGGCGAGGCGTTTGTCGGCGGGCCATCGGTTTTGAAAACGGCGCGCCTGGCCAAGCAGCGAATCGCGCTCGTGCTCGTTCGGTTCGCGGGAGCGCTGCATGAAAATCGAGATTTTTCCGAACGCTGCGTCGGCGACACGATCTTTCGGCGTCGCGGGATTTGTTTCGATGTCATCGAGAATTTTTTGCGCTTGCACGATGGCTTCGGGCTGCGGCTGCAAGTCGCCGCGCGTCGCGAGCAGATGCGCGAGCCGGAGCCGGGCATCGAGATCGTGCGAATCACCGGGATGATTCTGCAAGAAATCGCGCAAGGATTTTTCCTGCATCGCGAGATGTTTCAGCGTGCGGACGCGAGCCTCCTCGCGCGATTTGAACTCAACTCGCGGCCCGGCATCGAGCAGGACGATTTGCTTCCAATCCAAATCCGCGTCGCCCGCCAAGGCCGATGAAATCTGGCTTGCGAGCGCGGTGAGCGTGAGCCGCCACCGGCTCATTTTTTCTCGCGGTTGACCGGCCGGATCGTCGCCACCACCGGGCAGTGGTCGCTCGCGGCGCTCCAGTCGCTGCCCCGATAAATGCGCGATTTTTCAAACGCGATTTCCGGCATCAGCGCCTTGTTCACCAAGAGGAAGTCGATGCGGGAATAAATGTCGGCGAACTTCCAAAAATGCGTCCACGTCTCGCCGCGGTCGTCTTTCAACCAGAGGTCGTAAAGGTGGTCAGGCGCGGCGCGCGGGCCCATGATTTCGTGAAGCGGCGGCTCGTTTTTCGTGTCGTTGAAATCACCATACACAAGCAGGTTCGTCTTGGGATCTTGTTCGAGAATTCGAGCGACGTGTTGGTGGAGCAAGTGCGCTTCGTTCCGGCGGACGAGGGCTTCGCCTTCGGGGACAGCGAGCTTGGATTTCAGATGGCAGCCGACGAGGCGCAGCTTGTAATCGGGCGTGACTTGTATGGTCACGTCGAGAAAGCCGCGCTTCACCTTTTCCTCCTTGCCGTCGAGTTTGTATCCAGCGTCCACCACGGAATGACGCTCAATGATCGGGAAGCGGCTCACGAGTGCGAGGTGGCGCTGCGGGTCGGGGCCATCGACGAATTCGAAATCCTTGTAGCCCAAGCCCGCGTCTTCCAAGTGCTTTTTGAAATCTTCGAACTGATCCTTCGGCCCCATTTCGCACACGCCCAGAATGTCAGGATTGATCTCCTTGATGATGCGAAAAAGCGCCTCTTTTTCCTTCTCAGGTTTCGGCGCGTTTTTCTCGTGGACATTCCCGTCGCGCCGGTCGGTGACCGTGTAGTTTTCGACGTTGTAGCCGGCGACGACGATCTCTGCCGGGTCGGCGAAGCCGGCAGCGATCCACGCGAAAACGAAACAGCAAAAAAATGCCGGTTTTTTCAAAACAACAGAACGGAAAGGCACGCCGGCCTAAACGTGGTCGTGGGGAACCGGCTCGGACATCGGCGCGGTCGAAGTGACGGTCGTCGTGTCCAGCGGCTTGTGCTCCTGCAAGTCCTTCGGCTGAATCACTGGCGGCTCGGTCGGCTTGGTGATTTCCTTTTCGATGTCGTCCTTCGCCTTGGTGAACTCCCTCACCGCCTGGCCCATCCCCTTCGCTAATTCGGGCAGTTTTTTCGCGCCGAACAGGAGCAGGATCACGAGAAAAATGAGCAGCATGTCCTGCGGGCTGAAAAAGGTCGCGAGGATCGGTTGCACGTTCGTCATGCAGATAGCTAACACCGGCAGAGTCCGGTTTGCAAAAGGAAAGGTGGGGCAGCGGGATTCACTGGAAAGGCGGTCGCGGGATTTACCTCAAAAAGCGCCTGTCCTTCCGAACGGTTTGGAGTGCGCGCAGCGAACGGAACGCAGTCAAGAAATCTCACGATTATCCCGAAACGACGCCTGGCGTTGAGCTTGAGATTCTTCTGTCGGCGCGCGCGCGTTGAAAGCGCTGCGGGGACGCCGCGCACTCCAAAGCGCTGCGCGCGCAAAGAGGCGCGGCAGCTTGGTTTGGCGGCGCAGCCGCTTTGGAGTGCGGCGCGTCCTCGCGCCGCTTTCCACACGCATAAAGACTTTTTAGATGCCCTCTCAGAACGAATCGCGTATGACCCTCATTTCGGTGCCAGCACACGCACAACGTCTGGCGGTGGCAGCCCCCACCCGCGCCACTTTTCCTGATACTCGGCCCACGGCAGCAACACGTAATGCGGACGCTTCTCCGCGCGCAGCCAGCGGATCAGGCCGGTGAGATTTTCCTCCGCCATCGTCGTGCAGCCGCTGGTCGGGCGCGTCTCGCCGCGCCGGATGTGGAAAAAAATCGCGCTGCCCGCGCCGGGCTGCGGCGGGTCGGAGTTGTGGCGGATTTCCACCAGCCAGTGATATGCCGCATCGCCGGGGCGCATCCGTTCGTGGCTGTAGTTGTCCGGCGGATTTTTCGGGTCGATGACGATGTGCTTGTTGTAATTGGGCGAGCGCGGATCGTCGCTCCACACGTCGGCCTCGGTCACTTGATGGAACGGGTAGTCCGCGCCGTCGGGGAGCTTCGGGTCGTAGGTGTAGATTTTTCCGATCTCGAAAAGACCCGCCGGTGCGCGTTGGTCGCGCTCGACTTTTTTCCTACCGGGCTCGTCCTGCCCGCGCACGCCGCGTCCCCACGCGAGCCCATTTTTCCCGAAGAGCACCGGCGCCGGCTTCCCTTTCGCAATCCAGTTGCCCGTTCGATTCTTCGGATCACGCTCGAAAAGCAGCATTTTTCCCGACGACGAATCCCAATCCGGTGCGATGGCGACGATGAGCTGGCGGACGCGCGGATCGAGCCCGTCGGCCCGCCCGGCGAACGCCAGACAGCAAATAAAACCGACGATGGCAGAGAGCTTGCGAGGCATGGGCGAGATGAATTTGCTCACTGGTGGCGCGGATGTCACGGATTGCGTTTGCCAACGGCCACCGCCGCCCGCAGCATCCCGCGAATTTCCCGTCTTGCCTGTCGCCGTGTCGAATTTCCAACGCCGCCTCCTTTCCTGTCTGTTGCTTGTCGCGGCGGCGTTCGCGGTTTACTGGCCGTCGTTGCAAAATGGTTTCGTCTGGGACGACACCGCGCTCGTGCTGCGCGATCCGTTCATCCGAAGCTGGCGGCTCATCGACGAAGGCTTCGGCCACTTTCTGTTCACCGACGCGACCGCCTCCAACTTTTTCCGGCCCATCCAGCGGCTGACCTACACGCTCGATTACGCGCTGTTCGGCTTTCGTCCGTGGGGCTGGCATTTGGGAAACATCCTGCTGCACGGCGCAGCGGGCGTGCTGCTCTTTTTGTTCGCGGAAAAGCTCGTCCTGCGGCTGGGCCGATTAGAAGCGCGTGCGCGCCGCGTCGTGCCGCTGCTCGCGGCGCTCGCCTGGATCGTCCATCCTGTTCACACGTCGGCAGTTTGTTACGTGTCAGGACGCGCGGATTTGCTCGCGGCGTTGTTTGGATTCGCCGCGCTGTTGCTCGCGTTGCGGAGCACCGAATCGGATCATCCGTGGCTGCGTCCGGCGGCGTGCGTTTGCTTCCTGGGCGCGTTGCTTTCGAAGGAAAGCGGCGCGATGTTTCTCGTCATCTGGCTGCTGCTTGCATGGCGTGGTTTTGAAAAAACGGACGCGCAGAGTGCGCCTGCGAACGCCCAAACTTTCCGCGGAGGTTTTCGTCCCGCGCGCAGTTTTTTCCCGTGGCTCGCCGCCGCGGCTTTAGTCGTGGCCGGTTATTTGGCGTTGCGTTTTTCCGCGGAAAAAATCGCGCCGCCCGCCCCGAAGCCAACGCCGGTGGCCGTGCGCCCGATCCTCGCCGCGCGCGCCGTGGCCGAGTACGCGGGCTTGCTGATCGCGCCGGGAAATCTGCACATGGAACGCGAGTTGATCGTGGTCGGCACCGAAAAAATCCTCCCCGCCGCGCGCCGTCGTGAATATCAAACGCTGCTCGGTCTTGCGCTGATCGTGGCGTTTGCCGCGTGGTGCCGGCGCGCGCGCCGCGACGATCCGCTCGTTTTTTCGTGCCTGGCCGCGAGTGCCGTCGCGTATTTGCCGGTGAGCAATATTTTCCCGCTCAACGCCAACGCCGCCGAGCATTGGCTTTACGTGCCGAGCGCATTTCTGTTTCTCGCGGTGGCCGTGTCACTCGCGCGCGGGCGCTTCGCGAAGCTGCTCGCCATCGTGGCCACGATCTGGATCGCCGCGCTCGGGGCACGGACGTGTGCGCGGAATTTCGACTGGAAAAATCAGCGCACGTTTTTTGAAAAGACGATCGCTGCCGGCGGCGACAGTGCGCGGATGTTCATCGGCCTCGGCTCGCTGGAATCGACCGAGCACCACGACGACGCGGCGATTCACGATTTTCACGAGGCTTTGAAACGCGAACCCGATCAGCCGTTCGCGCTCGTGAACCTCGGCAAGGCGCTCACGCGCAAAGGCGATTTCGCGCGGGCGCG
>JANXWU010000095.1 GCA_025350985.1 Spartobacteria bacterium
GCTCGCCACGCGCATCGAGGCTTTTCACGAGCCGGATTTGAAAAGCATCATGCTCGATCCGAAACCCGACCTCACGCCGCGCGAAGTCGATTTCAAGCCGTATCCGCTCGACCGCCTCACGCAGCACGCGCCTCCGGGAACGAAGATGCTCGGCGGAAAATATCCCACCGTCACCGGCCTCGAACACGATGAGTTCGGCCACCCGACGGGCAGCCCGAAGCTGCACATGGGCATGACCGCGAAACGCCGCCGCAAGCTCCAGTTGCTCGCGGAAGAAATCGCCGTGCCGAAAATTTACGGCGAGAAAACCGGCGAAGCGCTCGTCGTCGGATGGGGATCGACTTACGGCCCGATTCACGAAGCGGTGAAGCTCATGCGCGAAAACGGTGAGAGCGTCTCGGCGCTGCACATTCGCTATTTGAATCCACTGCCGAACGGATTGGAAAAAATCTTCGCCGGTTTCAAACGGATCGTCGTGGTCGAAATGAACGACGAGGGACTTTACGGCTACGGCCAGCTTGCGAGCATCCTCCGCGCGCGTTACTGCGACCCACGGATTTCCAGCATCACCAAGACCGACGGCCTGACTTATCGCGTCAAAGAAATCATCGAAGGCGTTTTGAAATGAACCTTCTCAACGCAGAGACGCGGAGGACAGAGAGGATCGCAGAGACGAGGTAAATTTTACTCAGCCATCCCTGTGTCCTCCGCGCCTCTGCGTTAAAGCAAACCCGCCCCACCCGAAAAATGAGCACCGAAACCCTCGCCCCCGCTTCTCCCGCGCCGGAGAAGCTCACGAAAAAAGCCATCACCGCCGACCATCCGACGTGGTGCCCCGGCTGCGGCGATTTCGCCGTGCTCGCGTCCTATTACAAGCTGCTGGAAAAGCGCCAGCTCCCGCACGAAAACATCGTCACGCTCGCCGGCATCGGCTGCTCGTCGCGCTTCCCGTATTTCGTCAACTCGCACGGCGGGCACTTCATTCACGGTCGCGCCGTGCCGCTCGCCAGCGGCGTCTCGCTCGCGCGTCCCGACTTGCACGTCTTCCTGTTCGGCGGCGATGGCGACGCGTTTTCGATCGGCGGCAATCACCTCGAACACGGGGCGCGCAAAAACATCAACCTGACCTACGTCATCATGGACAACTTCGTCTATGGCTTGACGAAAAAGCAGACCTCGCCCACTTCGCCGATCGGTTTCAAATCCAAAACCGACCCGACCGGCGCCATCGACCAGCCTGTCAACCCGATCAAAAAACTCATCAGCGCCGGCGCGACGTTTGTCGCCCGCTCGCACGCGACGCAGGTCAACCACATGATCGCGATGATGGAGCGCGCGATGGATCACCAAGGCTTCTCCGTCGTCGAAATTCTCTCCGAGTGTGTCGAGTTTTATCCCGGCGTCTTCGATCCCGCGAACCCGCGCAAAGGCGGAGCGTTCAAACTGATCGACGAGAAAAAATACGACAACACGCCCGAGGACGAAGCACGCCACGACATCACCGACGAAGCCGCCGCGTACAAACTCGCGGGCGAGCCGTTCCCCGGCTGGTTTGGCGTCTTTTACCAAAACGACCGCCCGACCAAAAACTCACTCGAGAAAAAGTGGATCGAAACCACGCGCGCAAAAATGGGCGAAGCGAGCGACTTGGACCTTCTGCAGAAGACCTTCGACCGAATGAAGTGACCGCGGTCGCGCCGAGGGTGGAGCGACCCCATCGAAAGTTGAGGATTTTCTCCGCCGAATGCATTACACGGATGCCCGATGCAGACCGAAGAATTACCCGAGAAGACCCTTGAAACTTTGACCGAAGCGGCGAAGACCGCGCGCCTTTCGCCGGCCGACGAAGACACGGCCGCCCAGTTGCTGAGGCAAGCGCTGGCTTCTGGAAAAAAAGGGCTGGCGGCGGCGCTCGACGCCCTCGTGGCGCTGCCGTGGAATGTCGGCGTGAAAGCCGTAGGCGATGCGTGGCCGGAGTTGAAACCCCTCGCGCGCACCCAGTTTCTCAACGCGCTCGGGAAGGTTGATTCCGACGCCGCGAAACGCATCCGCCTGAGTCTCGCGCGCGGACTTTTCCCGCTGGATAAACCAGCGACGATCAAGCTGATCGCCGCCGTGTGCGCGGCGATGGATGCGACCGAGGGCGGCCCGACGCCGCGTGATCGCCAGGCGTTTGCGGGCGTGCTTTTCGGACAGGCGAAGCCGTGGCTGCTCCACCTGCCGCTGGCGGAATGGAAACCGGCGGAAGCGGACGCCGTGCTGCGTTGCGCGCTCGCGGCGAGCCAGACGCAGCCGTTTACGCAAATCTGGGTGCTGCGCTGGATGGCCGATGCGGGCAAGCTCGCGGAACTGCCCGCCGAGCAACTCGAAGTGATCGCGAAGTCCGTGGAGCGCTGGCATCCGAAGTTGAAGAAGGATCTGAAAAAAACAGTGCCAGAACTTCCGAAAGTGATCGACGACTTGCTCGCGCCGCCGGCGAAGTCGCAGGTCAAAGTCGAATCATATCGCCCGCCTCCAAACCCGGCCGCGCCACAACGGCGTCCCGCCCCGGAAGCTGCTCCGGCGCGCCGTGATCGAGCCACCGTTTCGTCGTCGGAAAACTTCGACCTCTCGCGCGCGCTGCACGAAATCGACGACTACGTCGGCAGCTTGCGCGCGGAATTGCAGCAGGCGCACGCGGTGCGACGAGAGCGCGAGCCCGCGCGGGGACGCGCGCACGCCGAGCCGCTGGCGGCGACAGGCGAAGACGC
>JANXWU010000398.1 GCA_025350985.1 Spartobacteria bacterium
GGCGGTTGCCGAGAGCTGCGGGAAGTTTTTCGTAATCCGCCCAGCGCGCCGGTTCGTGCAAAATCGCGAGTGGAAAAAAGACGTTCGCCAGCATCTCCGCGACACGCGATTCGCCCACGAGCGCCATTGGTTTCGCCGCGCGCGCTGAGGTGAGCGTGTAGTGGTGCTCCCAAAAATCATCGCGCAAGCTCGCGAAAAAATCCTGAATCGCCCCGACCTCGCAGCGTTTTGACAGCGCGCGGATTTTCGGCCAGTGCCGCGCCATTTGCGCGAGCGCGGCGACGCGGCGCTGCGGGTGATTCATCGGACGCTGGCCACCGAGCCGCCACTCGTCGCGCGCGATGGCGAGCCGCTCGAACTCCCCGCGCCGCCGCCACCAGCGATCCCACAGTTCACGCAGCCAGCCGCGCGCATCCTGCGCGTACTTTTCAAAATTCGCGTCGAGAAATCCGCTCACGCCGAACAGAATCGCCTCCGCATCGTCCCTGTTTTGCGACAGCGATTTCAGCGGCACGCGCTGCGCGATCAGAGTGAACGGCAGCTTGTTCGATTTGTAGCCGAGTGTCGTCGCAAGCGCTTGATAAAGCGCCTCGTCGCTGCCGTGAAGCTCCGTCAGCCGCGCGAGACGCGCCGCTTTTTTCCGCAGCCGAAACTGCGCCGCGCCACGCAAAACCTCGCGCACTTTTTCTTCCGGCAAATCCCGCAGCGGCGCGCAGCAGCGGCCGGGTTTGGCGAGCGGCGTCGGGTTCGGCGCGCTGTCCAGGGAGTGCAGGTCGAGCAAGACTTGCGGCACGTTCCGATGGCTTCTGGTGCGAGTGAAAAACCGCGCGCCGTCGTGCGCCGCAAAAACGTGCAGCACGACATTTTCGTAATCAGGATTCGTGGCATGGCCGTGCCGTTCCCAGTCGCGCGCGTCGGGGTCAAATTCGAGGCAGCCGCGCTGTGCTGCCTGGCCGTTAATTGAAACCGCCGCTTCCGCAAAATCCGGCCCCCGCTCCCGGTTCCAAACCCCGAATTGCACGACTTCGACCTCGTCACCGTCTGTTGTTTTGAAGCGCGTCCCGCAATCGCCCGAAAACCAGTGCGCCTGAATTTCCAATTCGGAAAGGGCGCGAGGCGCGAGGAGCTGCGGCTGCTCGCGCAATTCCCCGACGCGCAGGCTCGCGTAACGATCAGCCAAGTGCATTCGACGAATCCGCTTCCCGCCGCTTTTCAATCATCGCGTCGATCGTCACCACGTCTTCCCACGGCAGTCGCTTGCGATTGTATTTGCGAAAAAGAACATCGCGCAAAGCCTCCAAATCTTCGAGCGAGGGCACATCGTGATGCGTCCACACGGCTTCGTGTTTGAGCTTCGATTGGAACCGCCACGCGCCGCCAAACTTCGACGCGCGCACTTCGCGCTTCTCGCCATCGGCGGTGACTTCCTTCCAATTGTGCTCGTTGCGCATCGCCGGAGTTTGCGGCTTCCCTTTCAAATCTCAAACGGCAAATTGAACTCTGCATTTTGCGACACGTGAAAATTAAACGAGGGAAACAAAATCGAACCGACGCAGCCTCCTCGCTATGAAGAACCGCTGGAACGCGCTCCGCCCCGGGGAGAAACTCCCGCTCGTCGTGTGGAGTGTCGGACTCTTCGTGATCTTCATCCGCGTCTGGTTTTCTCCGCATAAAAACAACACGTTTTCCCTCTACGCGCTGACCGGAAAACATTGGCTCGAAGGCGCGCAGCTTTACTCAGGGCATCGCGGCTTCGTTTATAGCCCGCTTTGCGCCGCGATGTTCGCGCCGTTTTCGCTGCTGCCCGAGTGGATCGCTAATGTCCTGTGGCGCGCAACCACCGCCGCCGCGTTTCTCGGCGCAGTCTGGTGGTGGCTTTCCAAGGGTCTGCATCGGCACATCGCGCGGACGCAGTTCGGCCTCGTGTTTTTTTTGCTATTCCCGCTCTCGCTCGGAAATTTTAACGACGGTCAGGCCAATCCGCTGGTCGTTGCGGCCGCGATGGCGACGATCCTCTGCGTGGCGCGCGAACGCTGGAATCTCGCCGCGCTTTGCATCGCCAGCGCCACGTTTTTGAAAATCTATCCGCTCGCCTTCGGGCTGGTGCTCACGCTGCTGTTCCCGCGCAAACTCGGTTGGCGTCTGTTCATCGCGCTCATCGCACTCGGCGTCGCGTCGTTCGCGCTGCAACGTCCGGCTTACGTGTGGGAACAATACGGGCGCTGGTTCGCGACGCGCTCCACGGACAACCGGCGGTTGAGCGAATCGAAGGTCGCCATGCACGATCTCTGGCGGCTTTTGCTCGAATTGCATTTGTTCATCAGCCAGCCAGCCTACCAGATCATCCAAATCCTCAGCGCCGGTGCGGTCGCGATCATTTGCTTTTTCGGCCGACTGCGAGACTGGACGACGGATCGCGTGCTCGTCGCGTCATTCACTCTGGTCTGCTGCTGGCTTGTTTTACTCGGCCCCGCGACCGAATCGGCGACTTATATC
>JANXWU010000417.1 GCA_025350985.1 Spartobacteria bacterium
CTCAACGGCGCCACCAGTCTGCGCGGACTTTTTGCCATCGGTGAAGTCGCCTGCACCGGCCTGCACGGCGCGAACCGACTCGCCAGCAACTCGCTGCTCGAAGCCGTCGTCGTCGCTCACCGATGCTTCGAGTTCATGGAAAAAAACGCGCCAGTGACGGGAATTGCCGGCGCGGAAATTTCGCTGCCCGACTGGCAAAGCGGCGCGGCGTGCGACGTGGATGAGATGGTCGTCATCTATCACAACTGGGACGAACTCCGGCGGTTGATGTGGGATTACGTCGGCATCGTCCGCACCGACAAACGACTCCAGCGCGCCAGCACGCGGCTGCGCAATTTGCAGCGGGAGATTCAGGAATTTTACTGGGGGTTCAAAGTCAGCACCGACCTGCTCGAACTGCGCAATCTCGCGACAGTGGCGGGGCTGATTGTCGATTCCGCGCTGTCGCGAAAGGAAAGCCGCGGGCTGCACTACACGCTGGATTATTTGGAAACGGACGACAAACGGTATCCACGCAACACGGTGCTGCGAAGGCTGTGAGCGGTGGAATGGTTGGAGTCTCAAAACTCGACGACGGCTTCCTTGTCGCTTCCGTCAAAGTCCAGAGCTCTCGCAAGACGAAGCGTGCCGGTAGGGACGGCTCTCCGCAGCCGTCCGCCTGGGGTGATTTATTCTCGGTCGTCGAGCTTTCTCTGCTCTCCTACGCCCAGCGGAACACCTCGGTGTGGCGTCCCCTTCCCGCGCGTCCGCTCGTTCACAATCAAACTGAGACACCGACAAGAATGGAGATTCTTCGCTCCGCTCCGACGACGTTGTTTCGGCTGATCAGATTCCCCAAATCGGTAATGGCTGAGTTTGAAAAAACGCGATCTGTCATTCTGAGCGCAGGCTTGGCGGAGTCGAAGAATCTCTTGCACCCTTTCCGGCGTGCCGCTGCACGGGGAAAGGCAAGAGCTGCGTTCCATTCGCCTCTGGCGAACTCCACTGCGCTCAGAATGACACGCGCTTTTCAAACTGAGCGATTACCCCAAAACGCTTGCCAGTCTCCTGCCCGTTCGCGATAGTTCGCGTCCCAAAAATTCCATGCAAAAAATCGGGATTGGCCTCGCCGGATTGGGCACCGTCGGCGCGGGCGTTTACAAACATCTGCTCAAAAATCGCGTCCTGCTCACCGAGCGGCTCGGGTTGGAACTTGCCGTGCGCAAAGTCGTCGTGCGCGATGCGAAAAAGGCGCGCGGCGTCGATGTGCCCGGGCCGATGGTCAGCACGCGCTGGCAGGATTTGATCGACGATCCCGAGGTGCAAATCGTGTGCGAATTGATGGGTGGTATCGACAGCGCGCTCGAATTGGTGTTGCGCGCGATCGAGAGCAAAAAAATCGTCGTCACCGCCAACAAACATCTGCTCGCGGAACACGGGAAGGAAATTTTCCAAGCCGCCACGAAGCACAAAGTTCCCGTCTATTTTGAAGCCGCTGCCGCAGGTGGGGTGCCGATTATCAAAACGCTGCGCGAGGCTTTTATCGGCAGCCACATTCAATCGATGCACGGCATCGTGAACGGCACGAGCAATTACATCCTCACGCGCATGACCGAGTCCGGGCTTGGCTTCGCCGAAGCGCTTGCGGAAGCGCAGGCGCAAGGATTTGCCGAGGCCGACCCATCGCTCGACGTGAACGGCTGGGACGCCGGGCACAAAGCCATCATCCTCGCCTCGCTGGCCTACGGCTTCTGGGTCGGCACGGACAAAATTTTTGTCGAAGGCATCGAGGAAATTAGCGCGCAGGACATTTGTTTTGCGGACCGGCTCGGCTATCGCATCAAGCTGCTCGCCATCATCAAGGCCGAGGAAAAAGGCGAGATCGAGCTGCGAGTTCACCCGACCCTGATTCCAAAATCACACGTTCTCGCGAGCGTGAACGGGGTGTTCAATGCGGTCGCTGTGCGCGGCGACATTGTCGGCGAAACGCTCTTTTATGGACGCGGCGCGGGACAGGACCCGACGGCGAGCGCGGTCATCAGCGACATCGCCGAAGCCGCGATGTTCATCGAGTCGCCGCGCCGCAGTTACGGCTTCACGCCGCATGGACTTTACGGTTCGTGCAAACCAATCGCACAGATTGTTTCGCAGTATTATTTGCGCGTCCCCGTGATCGACAAACCCGGCGTGCTCGCCCAAGTCGCCGGCATCCTGGGCCAGCACGACATCGGCATTTCCTCGGTCATTCAGCCCGAGTCGCACGAGGGCGAATCGATTCCGCTCGTGCTCATGATCCACGACGCCACGCACGCGCAAATGGACCGGGCGCTGGCGCAAATTGCCACGCTCGCCTGCGTGAAAAAAACGCCGAAGATGATCCGCGTGGAAACTTTCTCCGCATCATGAGCGTTCGATTTCTCCACGACCGCGGCGTGATCGCGCGTTACCGCGAGTTTCTTCCTGTCACCGACGCGACGCCGGTCATCTCCCTGAACGAAGGCTCGACGCCGCTGATTCACTCGCCCCGCCTGAGCGAAATCGTCGGGCGCGGCTGCAAAGTTTTCGTCAAATACGAAGGACTCAATCCGACGGGATCGTTCAAGGATCGCGGTATGACGATGGCCATCTCAAAGGCAATTGAAGACGGCGCGAAAGCCGTGATTTGCGCCTCGACAGGCAACACCTCCGCCGCCGCCGCCGCGTACGCCGCGCGCGCCGGCGTCGAGTGCATTGTGCTTTTGCCGGCGGGAAAAATCGCGATGGGCAAGCTGGTGCAAGCCTTCATCTACGGCGCGAAAGTCGTGGCCATCGAAGGCAACTTCGACGACGCACTGCGGCTCGTGCGCGAGCTCGGTGCGACCGGACGCGTGGCCATCGTGAACTCCATTAATCCCCACCGGATCGAAGGCCAGAAAACCGCGTCGTTTGAGATTATCGAAGAACTCGGCGACGCGCCGGACGTTCATATTTTACCCGTGGGCAACGCGGGAAACATCAGCGCGTATTGGAAAGGATACCGCGAGTTTCGTGACTTGAATCGCTCGACGAAACAACCGCGCATGATCGGGTTCCAAGCCTCGGGTGCCGCTCCCATTTTCCACAATCGCATCGTGGAAAACCCGGAGACGCTCGCGAGCGCCATCCGCATCGGCAATCCCGCAAGTTGGCAATTTGCGACGGCGGCGCTCCGCGAATCCGGCGGCTCGATCCACATCGTAACCGACGAAGAAATCCTCGAAGCGCAACGCTGGCTCGCGAGCAAGGAAGGCATTTTCGTCGAACCCGCGAGCGCGGCTTCGATTGCCGGATTATTCAAATGCGCCGCACAAATCGCAGCGGAAAGCACCGTCGTCTGCACGGTCACTGGTCACGGTTTGAAAGACCCCGACATCGCGCGCGAGCAATGCGGCGGCGTGATTCCCGCGAAGGCCGAAATGGGCGCGATCCTCAAGCTGCTCGGCTGGGAGTAGAACTTTGTAGCGGCGGTCTGTGACCATCGACTACGTGAAAAAAGTCCGCACGAGGTGGAAAAAAACCGGCGCGGCGAAGCAGAGCGAGTCGATCCGATCCATCATGCCGCCGTGACCCGGTAGAAGCTGTCCGTAATCTTTCACGCCGCGGTCGCGCTTGATCGCCGACATCGTCAAGCCGCCGAAGAATCCCATCAGAGTGATCGCAAGCGACATCGCCGCCGCCTGCCACGGATTGAACGGCGTCGCCCACCAAAGCAGCGTGCCGAGCAAGACCGCCGAACCGACGCCTCCGACAAATCCCTCGACCGTTTTGTTCGGGCTGATGTGCGGTGCGATCGGGCGTTTGCCGCAGCTTTTCCCCCAGATGTATTGCAGCACGTCGCTCATCTGCACGACTGTCGCGAAGAAAAACAGCAGCTTCGCGTTGCCCGTGTAGCCGGGGATTTTCAGGGTGAGCAAAGCGGGCGTGTAGCTGACGAAATAAACGCACACCATCAGGCCCCACTGGATTTTTGCGGTGCGTTCGAGGAAGCGTTCGCTGTCGCCCGCCATGGCGCTGCGGACGGGGATGAAAAGGAACGCGTAAACCGGAATGAAGATGCTGAACCACGCATAAGATTGCCGCGCGACGAGAAAATATTGGATCGGCAGGATGATGAAAAACGCCCAGAACAGCGCGCGATGATCGCCGCGTTTCGACGGCGTGAGCGTGATGAATTCGCGCAGCGCGAGAAACGAGGTCAGTGCGAAAAGCACGACTGTTCCGATCGGCCCGACGAGCAGCGCGAACGCGAACACCGCGCACATCATCCACCACGCGTTGATGCGGGCGTTCAGATTCGCCACGACTTTTTGCGACGCCTCGCCGGTGAGTCGTTTTTTCAAAACACGCCCGATGAGCGTGGCGAGGCACAGCAGCGCGAGCACGCCTCCGAAAAGCCAGCGAGTTTGTGGATCAACAGTCATGTGGCGTGCAGCGCAATCACGGCGTCGCGGGCGCGTTGCAGGAACGCGAGTTTTTCCTCACCCGGTTGCAAAAGCATCGGCGCGCCGAACGAAACGGAGCAGACGATGGGAATAGGCAGCACTTCGCCTTTCGGCAAAACGCGGTTCAAGTTGTCGATGAAAACGGGGATGAACTCGGTCGCGGGTTGCGCCTTGGCGAGATGAAAAATACCGCTTTTGAATGCGCCGAGTTCGCCGGTCAGGCTGCGTCCGCCTTCCGGAAAAATGATCAGCGACTCGCCGTGAGCGAGCGCGGCGAGCATCGGTGCGAGCGGATTGTTGCCGCGCGTCACGCGCTTGCGTTCGATCAGCACCGCGCGAAAAATTTTGTCGGCAAGCGCGATGCGGATGCGGCTTTTCGTCCAATAATCGTGCGCGGCGACGGGGCGCGTTTTCTGCCGGATCGTCCGCGGCAGCGCCGCCCAAAGCAGGACGAAATCGAGATTGCTGGTGTGATTTGCAAAAAAAACGCGCTGCCTCGGCTCGGGCGCGCAACCGATCCAGCGGGCTTGCGCGCCTGTAAACAAGCGGGCTGCGAGGGCAAAGGCGTTTCCGATCATCGCGCGTGGAGGGCTGCGGCGATGCGCATGGCGCGTCGCATCGAGGTGAGGATCGTGCCGGCGATGATAAGCCCGAGCGCGAGCGGCATGGCGCGTGGCGGCAAGCCGGCCAAAGTTTCGCCAGCCCATGCGATGCACGCGACGGTGAGCGCGAACATCCGATGTTGTTTTGCCATCGGCCCGCAATAATCCTGCTTGATCCCGAGCGCGCCGCCGAGCACGCGGACGTAAGCAGTCATCACCGCGCCGACCGCCGCCGCCCATCCCAGCTCCATCGCGTAGCGGGTGTGAATCGCGTAACCGGCGCTGACGAGAATCGCCACGTCGGCGACGCGATCGGGAAGGTCGTTGAAAATGTCGCCGGTCTTCGATTTCAAACCGCCTTCGACCGCCATCAAGCCGTCGAGCAAATTGCAAACGAGCCGCGACTGGATGCAGACCGCCGCGCCGACGAGCAACGCGGCGCGAGCGGGCGACGTCACATTTTGCGAGAGAAAAAAACACCCGCCTGCGAGCAACGAGAAAATCACGCTCGCGACGGAAATCTGGTTGGGCGTGAGGCCCATTTTCACGAGCGCGAAAGCCAGTCGCGGCGCCCACTTTGACGAGCGGGATTTCAGCGGACGCCGGGCCATTTCCTGAGACATCAAGCGAGGAAACTAGGGAAGGACGCACGGCTTGTCAGTGCAGGAATTGCGGCTGCGGCGATTGACAAGCGGCAGACGAAAAACAAGGTTCACCGCCTTCATGGCTCTCGTTGTCCAGAAATATGGCGGCACTTCGGTCGGAAATCCCGAGCGAATCAAGAATGTCGCGCGCCGGATTATCGAGACCCAGCAGGCGGGCCATCAAGTGGTCACGGTCGTGTCCGCGATGTCGGGCGTGACCGACGGATTGATCAAGCTTGCGCGCGAGGTTTCGCACGCGCCGACGGAACGCGAGATGGACGTGCTCCTCGCCACCGGCGAGCAGACGACGATCGCGCTCACGGCCATGGCCATCAACGCGATGGGCCACAAAGCCGTGTCGCTGACCGGCGCGCAGGCGGGCATCGTGACGGACGGTTTTCACACGAAGGCGAAGATCGCGAACATCACGCCGAAGCAACTGAAACAGCATCTCGACGATGGCTGCATTTGCATCGTCGCTGGTTTTCAGGGGCAGACGGCCGAGGGAAAAATCACGACGCTCGGACGCGGCGGTTCGGACCTCACAGCCATCGCAATCGCCTCCGCGATCAAGGCGGACATTTGCCAGATTTACACGGACGTGGACGGCGTTTACACCTGCGACCCGCGCGTCGTGCCGGACGCACGCAAGATCGAAGCGCTCAGCTACGACGAGATGCTGGAAATGGCGTCGAGCGGGTCGAAGGTGATGCAGTCGCGCTCGGTCGAGTTCGCAAAAAAATTCGGCGTCGTCTTCGAGGTGCGCAGCAGTTTTAACAACAATCCGGGAACCATCGTGAAAGAAGAAACCAAAGGCATGGAAGACGTCGTCGTGCGCGGCGTCTCGATCGAACGCAACCAGGCCAAAGTCACCGTGCTCAATGTGCCGGATCAGCCGGGCATCGCGTCGAAAATTTTCAACACGATTGCCGCCGCCAACCTCACCATCGACGTGATCGTGCAGAATATTTCGACGGCGGGGACGACGGATATTTCGTTTACTTTGAACAAGGACGATCTGCCGAAAGCGCAGGCGGCGCTCGATCCGGTGGTGCGGGAAATCGGCGGCGGCTTGAGCGCGCAGGACGGCATTGCCAAGCTCAGTGTCGTCGGCATCGGGATGCGCTCGCATTCGGGCGTCGCGGCGAAAATGTTCGAGGCGCTCAGCCGGGGTGGCATCAATATTCGGATGATTTCCACCTCGGAAATCAAGATTGCCGTGATCATCGACGAGGCGAAAATCAACGACGCGGCGAAGCTGGCGCACGAGGCGTTTGGGCTCGGAGCGTGAGCGGATTGCTTACTTCCATCGGCAAAGTAAGGTGATCGCGTGAACTTGAAGATCGGTTACACGGCGCAGTTGTGGCGAGAAGGGAATCAATTCATCGCGCACGCGATGCCATTGGATGTGGCGAGCAGTGGGGAAACTCCGGAACTAGCACGACAAGCACTCGATGAAGCTGTTCGTTTGTTCCTGACCACGGCGAGCGAACACGGAACACTGGAAGAAATGCTTCAGGACGCAGGATATCAATTCGATGAGGGCGAATGGAATAGCCCTGAAATTTTTGCGGTCGAACGAAACGCGGCGGTCTTAAGCGTTTAGTTTTTTTCAGGTTCCCAGCGTTTCCACGGTGGCCTGACAAAACAATTCAAGGCTTGCGGGAATTTTCTCATGCCCAAGTTTGCGCCTGTTCATTGGAAAACATTGGAGCGTATTTTTCTCCAAGCAGGATTTCGATTCATCCGCCAGGAAGGCAGCCATCGTTCATACACCCTCGAGGAGGTGGTGCGTCCCGTGGTGATTCCAGCTTATCGGGAGGTTCCGGTTTTCATCATTCGCAACAATCTGAAAACGGCGGGAATCAGCCGCGACGAGTATTTTCGGCTGCTTGATGAATGCCGCTGAAGCTCCCACCGGAAAATCCACAACAGCAACCCGGCAAATGCGATGAGGACGCCTGCAACGAAAAGCTATTTTCCGATTTCGTGCATTGCACGAAACCTCAACACGAAGCCGCTGCGCAGCTCGACGGCTGCGGCACGAGATCGAGTTCTGCGAGCAGGGCGCGGTCGTCATCGACGCCGGGATTTTTTGCGGTGAGCAGTTTGTC
>JANXWU010000421.1 GCA_025350985.1 Spartobacteria bacterium
GTCCCGGCGTGTACGGGCAGCGTTTTTCCGCGAGGAAAATCGGGACGAACTGGTTCATGCCTGCGTTCGTGAACAGCAGATTCGGCGAGTCGGGCATCAATGACGACGACGGCACGATGGTGTGCTGTTTCGATTGGAAAAAATCGAGAAAGCTCTGGCGGATTTCGGCGCTAGTCATGGGATGGAAAGTGAAAGGGTGCGTCCGCTAAAACCGCTAAAAGAAGCCAAACAACAGATCTTTTTTGGCGTCATTTAGCGCATTTGGCGGACACGCCTAGTGTTTGATTTTAAGAAATCACGCGGTTCATGGAAAGGATGGGGACGTTAGCGGAAGCGTCCGAAAAATAAAGCGAGCGCTTGAAACACGTCCGGCACGCAGCCAGTTCCCGGATGGAATCGGCCGGCGCTGAAAACCTGCTCAATCGTGTTAGGTTGCTCGCGATGTTCGCGCGAAGCTGGCTCCTGTTTTTGGTGGTGCTGATGGCCGCAGCCAACGGCTGGTGCGCCGACGAACCCACGCCCATCGCGTCCCAGCCCAAGCCGGTGCTCGATCTCAATCATCCGCCGCGTGGATTCGACACGGCGAACGCAGCGGGATGGAGGGTGTGGGTCGAGCGCGAGCTGGCCCTGGAGCACGCGGAACTCGCACGGAAAGCGGTGTCACGGCTGGAAAAAAAACTGGCACTCATGCGCGCGACCCTGCCGGCATCGGCGAGCGAGCGGCTTGGTAAAATTGAAATCTTCCTGCTCCTCGGCGAGCAGTCACGACTCGGTGGCCGCAACAACGGCGCGGAATATTTTCAAAAATCCGCTCCCCAGTTCCATCCGGAACTCGACCCGCGCATGGGCGGGAACATCGTCATTTACTCCGCGAAAAATTACGTCGAACTCTCGGAGCTTTGGGCGGTGAAGGTGCTGATGCATGAGTTCGCGCACGGGTGGCAGCTCGAACAATGGCCGGAGAAACAGCCGGATATTCTCGCGGCTTACGAGGCGGCGATGAGCGCGAAGCTTTACCGCAGAGTGCGGGAGGACACGGGCCAGACGGTCGCAAGAGCGTACGCGGCCACAAATCATCTTGAGTATTTTGCGGAGCTGTCGTGCGCCTATTTCGTCGGGTGCAATTATTTTCCAGCGAACCGGAGCGACCTGGAAAAGTACGATCGGGCCGGGTTCGAGATGATTCGGAAAATGTGGGTGAGTGCCGGGGCAAAATAATCTGGAACGCAGGGACGCTCCTTCGCGCAATCGCGCGAACAGGGCCGTGAACCCGACGATGTTAAGCGCTTCTTCACACACCTTGACTCGAAGGCCCAGAATCCTACCGTTCGGCCATGAACTACCGCGAGCGCATCGTCATTGACCCACGCATCCGCAGCGGCAAACCATGCATCCGCGGCACGCGCATTACGGTGGCCGACGTTTTCGATTATCTCGGGGGCGGCATGACGGTCGCCGAAGTGCTCGACGATTTCCCCGACCTGACCGCCGACGACATTCAGGCGTGCTTCGCGTTCGCCGCAGACCGTGACCGCCGCCTGAACGTCGTCCCGCATGAAGCTGCTCTTTGATGAGAACCTGTCGCCGAAGCTTCCCCGCTTGCTGGCGATCCTTTTTCCCGGCAGCGCGCACGTTCGCGAGTGTGGTTTGCTTGGCCAGCCCGACGAGGACGTTTGGGAGTATGCGGGCGCCAACGGCTTCGTCATCCTCTCCAAGGATTCCGATTTTCAGCAGCGCAGTCTGCTTTACGGCCATCCGCCGAAGCTCGTGTGGCTCCGCTTCGGCAACTGCACACAACAGCAACTCGTTCAACTCATCACCACTCACGAACCTGACATTCACGCACTCGATGGGGATCCTTTCGAGTCGGTTCTCGTCCTCTCGTGACAACGAAGCGCCTAAATGTTGCGCCGCAACAAACTGCTTCGACTGTCACGCTGGCTGCTTCCGGCCTCCGCTTTGCCCCCGCTTTCACCAGGAAATAAATCCACTCGGCTTTGTATTGCTCGCGCCTGTCAATCGCGCGCCGTCAGCGTGGCTCGGCACACCGTCACCCGGCTTGCAGTTTGATCTCGATCTCCAGTCCATTTGGTTCGCGGTTGCGCGCGGAGACGATGCCG
>JANXWU010000455.1 GCA_025350985.1 Spartobacteria bacterium
CCGGCAACCATGCCGGCGACGTGACGAAAATAGTCTGCACCGGAGTCGATTGGATGCTTGGCTTGCGCCGCGCGCGCCTGATCTCCGACCTGACTCAACCCTCGGCCCCGGTTCAGGAGCCGCCAGATAAACACGGCGAGCTTTGACATTCGCGAGCGTGTGAATGCAGATCAACCGATTCAACGTGGATACGTGGAAGATGGATTTTCGCGCCGGCACGGCTGGCGCCGGCCAGCTTGCCTCCCTGAAAACGCTGCGCGGTGAAATCTCCGCCGAGGCTGGCGAGATGGTTTCCATCACGAGCACGGCCTTTGAAGGCGGCTCCGGATCAGCGGCGATCACGGGCAACAAAATGGAAATGCTCCGCGCCGTGAACGAGCTGCTTTCCGAACTCGATCCCAATTCACCAAACGCCGCCGCGGCGGCGGTGCCTGTGCGCGCGATTTATCCGGCGGGATTCAACGCCGCCTGGTGAATGAACATTCAGTCGCTCAACCGTGAACTGCTGATTCGCCACGCGCGCCAAGCCGGCGTGTCGTCAAAGCACGCGCGGCAAATCGCCGGTGTCACGCCGCTTTCCGCGTCGCCCTTTCCAGCCGCCCTCAACCTTCCCATCCGCACCTCGAGCGCGGATTTTCCGTTGAACCACAAACGCGAGCTGCGCCCGTGGGACCGGCGCGAGATGGTGCGCAAACACCGTTTCCTTCGCAATTCCAGCGGCGTCATCAACGCGCTGTGCGTCAAGCCCGTGCAGATCGGTTTGCCCGACGGATTGACGCCATCGAGCGCCACCGGCGATCCTGACTTCGATTGCGCCTCGGATCGTTACTTCGACCGGTGGGCTTTGCAGCGCATCGACACCTCGGAGACGTATAATTTCTACGAGTCGATTTCGATGATCGGCACGGAGTTTCCCGGCGACGGCGATTTCTTTTCACTCAAAGTGCGCGACCGCTTTCAGCGTTGCCGTTTGCAATTTTTGAAATGCCACCAAATCGGCAACTGGGCGACACCCAATGCCGAACCGAACAACGTGCAGTTCTGGGACGGCATTGCGCGGGATGCCTATAGCGCGCCGCAGACCTATCGCGTGCTGCAAGACCCTCAAGGCACCGGCGTTGTCACCGCGAGGGATTTCAGCGCGGAAGACATGCTGCACATTTACGACGTGAACCGCTTCCAGCTCGGTCGCGGCGTGCCGTGGGGGCATCACGGCCAAAACGGGATGATCGACTCGCTCGACTACCGCGCGCTCGACATGGTTTCCCGCAAGCTCAGCCTCGCGCTGGCCGGGGTATTGCAAAAAACCGGTGCAAAGCCGGGCACGCTTGGTTCGCCGGTGGACGCACAGGCACTCTTCGGCGTCGAGGCGACCAACACCTCCAATGACGCCAGCAGCCAGCAGGAAACCGGCGAGCCGCCCACGCAGAAAGCGGCCAACGGGCAGGTGTCGTGGGAGATGATCTTCGGCGGCGGTATGCTGCCAGTGCTGGAGGAAGGCCAGGAACTCAAGCTACTCGACACTGATCGCTCGCCGGTAAGCTGGATTCAAGCGGCAGAGTATGTGATCCGCGACTATTGCATCGGGTGGGGAGTCAGCTTCGAGTTCGTGTGGGACATGACCCGACTCAGCGGCCCATCCGCGCGCTTCAACCTGGCCGATCTCAACAGCTTCATCAAACGGCTCCAGCGCATCCTCGTCAATCGTTACTGCATGCCTGTTCGCTCATGGGTAATCGCCAACGGCATCATCCACGGCGAAATCCCAGAATGCAAAACGGACAACTGGTGGGAATGCGAATGGAAAGGACCGATGGAAGTCACCATCGACCGTGGCCGCGACGGCAATCTCTTTTTGCGCCTCCTCGAAAAAGGAATGATCACGCTCGACGAATGGTGGTCGATGCTTGGGAAAAGCTCCCGCAAGATGCGCCGTGCGCGCATCGACGAGATCGCGGAAGACATGGCTTATTGCGCTGAGAAAAAAGTGCCATACGACCGCTATATCTCCTCGACCCCCGGCAGCCAGCTTGCGCTCAACGATGCAACGCCGCCCGACGATTCCGACGATTTATTAAATCACCCCGTCTATGGCGCGGCCATCCGTCAGGCTGTCGCCGAGGCGTTGCTGCAGCTTTGGGACCACCCTGAACTGAATTTCTTCGATCTTGCGACCTCGCTTGTGCTCAATCAGCTCGAGCCCGAAGTCTTCGCACAATGCGTCAATTTCCGCGAGCGCCTTGTTTATGACGTCGCGTTTGAGAAAACGGTAGTCGACTTCCTTGATGTCGCTACGACCGGTGAGCACGGC
>JANXWU010000466.1 GCA_025350985.1 Spartobacteria bacterium
GCGTGTAGTCGAGGTCGCACTCGGGGTCGGGGTTGTCCAAGTTGATCGTCGGCGGGATGAGGCCGTGCTCGATGGCTTTGGCGCACACGATCATTTCCACCACGCCCGCCGCACCGAGCAGATGGCCGGTCATCGATTTCGTCGAACTGACCACGAGCCCGTTCTTGGCGCGCTCGCCGAACACCCGCTTGATCGCCTTGGTCTCGCAGATGTCGCCGAGGCCGGTCGAGGTTCCGTGCGCGTTGACGTAATCGACCTCGTCCACGTTTAGCCCCGCCTTGTGCAAGGCCAGCTTCATGCAGCGCGCCGCGCCTTCGCCGTCGGGCAGCGGTGAGGTGATGTGATACGCATCGGCCGTGAGGCCGTAACCCGCGACTTCGCAATAAATCCGCGCCCCGCGTTTTTTGGCGTGCTCCAGTTCTTCGACGACGACGACGCCCGCGCCTTCGCCCATCACGAAGCCGTCGCGGTCGCGGTCAAACGGACGCGACGCACGCTGCGGTTCGTCGTTGCGTGTGCTCAGCGCTTTCATCGCGCCAAAGCCGCCGATGCCGAGCGAGACGATGGCGGCTTCGCTGCCGCCCGCGAGGAAAACGTCGGCATCGTGATCGCGGATCATGCGCCAGGCTTCACCGATGGCATGGCAGGCCGTGGCGCAGGCGGAGACGGTCGCAAAGTTCGGCCCTTGCAGACCGAGTTCCATCGAAATCAAGCCGCTCGCCATGTTGCTGATGAGCATCGGGATGGTGAAAGGCGACACACGGGACGGGCCTTTGGTCATCAAGATCGTGTGCTGATTTTCCAGCGTTTGCAGTCCGCCTATCCCGCTGCCCACCATGACGCCGATGCGCGTGGGGTCGAATTTTCCAGCCTCAATGCCGGCATCCGCGAACGCCATTTTCGCCGCGCCCATGGCGAGCAGGACGTAGCGGTCGTTGCGCCGCACGTCTTTGAGGTTGTGGAAATATTTCGCCGGTTCGTAGCCTTTGGTTTCGCCTGCGATCTTGCAGCCGTAGCCCGTCGTATCAAAGAAAGTGATCGGGCCGATGCCGCTCCTCCCGTGAACGAGGCTGTCCCAGAACGTCGCCAAATCGTTGCCGACTGGCGTGACGACGCCCATGCCTGTGATGACGACTCTGCGCGGATTGCTCATGGCGAAAGGGCTACCCTGTCCGTGAAATCCAAAGCGGATGCAAATGGAAATCGCATTTCTACGCCGCGACGATTTCCACGCGGGCAGCGTATCCGAGAGACTTCAGAAGTGCTCCACAATCTTCCCAAGTAAGACCAAAGGCGCGCACATCCGCCACGCCGATTCGCGCGACGGCGTTCCGAATCGGCTCGAAGTTTTCTTCGTCAAAATCTCCCTCGTTGATGGCCGCTTCCGCCCAGTCAACCAGAGTGATGAGTTCAATCTCATGCCGGAGATATTTCTTGATCATGGCGGCAACATTTTCGCGGTCGAGTTTCATGGCAATTTTTGGTGGCCGGTATCAACGGGGTATTTGCGGTGAAGCACGAGTTTTCCAGCTTCGTCGGTCACTTCCCCGCCTTCACCTCGACGATGTCGTGCGGTGAAGCCTCGCGCTGACCGGCGGGCGTGACCCGGATGTAGCGCGCTTTTTTTCGCAACTCCTCCAAGCTCGCCGCGCCGAGATAACCAAGGCCCGATTGCAGACCGCCGACGAGCTGCATCATCAAAAGGTCGATCGATGCCGACACTTCCTTGAGCGCCTCGATGCCTTCGGCGGCGACCTTGCGCGTCACGTCGCGACCGTGGCCGTAGCGCGCGGCCGAGCCGGCTTTCATCGCCGCGAGGCTGCCCATGCCGCGGTACTGTTTGTAAAGTTTTCCGTCGATCTCGATGATCTCGCCCGGCGCTTCGGCGCAGCCCGCGAGCAGTCCGCCGCAGATGACGCCGTGCGCGAGCGTGAGCGCTTTCACGATGTCGCCCGACTTGGTGATGCCGCCGTCGGCGAGGATGCGCACGCCTTTTTTCGCCGCCGCTTTTCCCGCCACGTAGATCGCCGTGAACTGCGGAATGCCCACGCCCGCGACGACGCGCGTCGTGCAAATCGATCCGGGTCCCTGCCCGACCTTGATCACATTCGCGCCGCAGTCGGCGAGAAATTCCACGCCGGTCGCGCTCGTCACGTTGCCCGCGATGATCGGCAAATCCGGGAACGTCGCGCGGATGAGCCGCACCGTTTCACCGACGCCGCGCGAGTGCCCGTGCGCGGTCGAGACGGCGACGATGTCCACCCCGCGCTCGACCAATCCGCCGATGTGCGCCACGATCCGCTCCTGGTCGAGTTCGCCGGTCGAGTCCCGCGTCGCGGAAACCGCCGCGCCGCAGAGCAGCCGGAATTTTCCATCGCGCGCCGGCTTCATCTGGAGCGCCGTGTCCTGCGTGATCCGCTCGATGTCGCTGAGGGTGAAAAGTCCGCGTAGCCGGTCCTCGTCATCGACGACGAGCAGCTTGTGGATGCCGATGTGGTCGTTGAAAAATTTGTCCGCGCTGGCGATCGGGTCGGTGCCAAGTTCGCGCTCGCGAATCGTCCGCACCTCGGCGCGCGGGGTCATCGCCTCGGTCACTTTTTTCGCCGCATACCGCCGCTTCACCACATGCCCCGGCAGTAGGCCGATCAGCCGGTCCTTCTCATCCACAATCGGAAAGGTGCTGAACGCGTAACGCTTCTCCTCGATCAGCGCGATCACGTCGCCGATGAGCTGGCCGGGCGCGAGCTTGATGGGCTCCTGAATGAGCCCGTGGACGTGATTTTTCACCCGGCTCACCTCCCGGAGCTGGTCGCGCTCGGGCATGTTGTAATGGATCAGCCCGAGCCCGCCGTTGAGTGCCATCGCGATGGCCATGCGCGACTCGGTGACGGTGTCCATGTCCGCCGAGACGATCGGGATTTGCAACTCAATGCCGTCGGCCAGCGTCGTCTCGAGATTCGTCTCGCGTGGCAGCACGTCGCTGTAAAGTGTCGCCAGCGTCACGTCGTCGTAAGTCAGCGCGGTGCCCGTCTGTTTCGGGAAAAATTCGTCCGCGGGCTGGTAAAGCTCGGCGTCGATGGAGGCGCAATCGGGTTCCATGTCGCATCATCAAAAAGCGCGCGCGCGATGGCAAGCGCAATGGCAGGCATTGGGGAAAATCAAACCCGCCGTCTGCACGAATCCGCAGCGCAACGGCGCGGCTGCTCCGCGGGCATCAGCTACCGTGACGCGCGAATGCGGTTCGCGGCAGCACTCGGTTAGGCGACGGTTGTCTCATCGGCAATTAGGGTAAGTCGTCGGAAGGCCTGATAAATCAAATACACCACAAGGACGTAAAAGTATCCGGATGCGAGTGCAAACGGCAAAAGGATGATGGCGTAGGAAGCGAGTGCGAGTCCTGAAGCATCGAGGTGCCAGAGTGCCATCACGCCTGCATAGGCACACCATGCAAGAGCAAGCCATCCGCAAAAGAGGAGTGGCGAGACAGCCATTCGTCGCAGCGCCTCCTCGCGGGATCGGTTGCGGAGCCACCAGAGTCCATATACTGCGAATGCGGCATATGGCACCCCTCCGAAAACGAGGCTACCGGCGAAGAAACCCGCGATGTTGTTGAGCGTGGGGGATAACACGCCGCGTTCGGTGGTGTAGGCAATATAGCTGAAAGGCAAGGGCGTGACGAGAGGGAGTGCTAAGCTGAACCGAAAGAACCAGAGAGACGTCATTGTCGCGAAACGTGTTAGTCGCCTCACGACCCCAAGCTCAGCGACGGCGGAGTGCGGCGCGGCACCTGCGCGTCCACCCATATCGTCATGCCGCGAGAAGCGGATGATCAATACGACGGCGGGCAAACGTAAGGCACGCCTTGAGATCGTCCGCCTCCAAGTCCGGCATCTCGTCGAGAATCTGGGCAGCGTCGAGACCAGACGCAAAAAGGTCGAGAACGTCGCTGACGCGGATACGCATCCCGCGCACGCACGGACGGCCTCCGCACTGCTTCGGGTTGACGGTGATGCGATCGAGCAGAGTGGGCATGAGAGATGAGTAGCGGAAAAAGGAAGCCGCATCAACGCCGATTCGGGAGACGGCCAGAAGCGCCTAAAACGCCCCAAGCTCAGCGACGGCGGAACCGAGCGGAGCGAGATAGACTTCCGCAGGCAGCCCGCAGGGTTTGCGCGGAGGCGGAAATCAACCGGGCGCGCTGGCTGCCTGGTGGTCAGATGCTTTGGAGCACAAGCCCTCAGACTGTCGCGTCGGAGGG
>JANXWU010000518.1 GCA_025350985.1 Spartobacteria bacterium
CTACAAACCACAGGAATGGAATCAACTCGAAATCGTGGTGAAAGGACAGACCGCTTGCTGCACCTGCAATGGCGAAGTCCTTGAGGCAGCGTTAAAGCTTCCGGCGACCGGTCCGATTGGCTTGGAGGCAGATCGCGGTCAAATGGAATACCGCCACCTTCAATTGAAGGAACTTAAGTAAGCTAAGTCGGACAGCTATAAGCCAGCGGGGGCGGGAGCTGGCTTGAATCCCGAGGGACTGGCTGCGGAATGAGAACTGTCGGCTGGGGAATTCGTGCCACCACCCGTTTCACAACCACTTAAAGCCAGCACGGTTATGGCGAAGAGGGAAAGAAGGATTGTTTTCATAAGAGAATGGACAAGAGAGTAACGGTTATGCCCGTGCCGCAGGATGTAACAAGGAGCTGCCGCCGATACGGACGGTGGGGAGTGCGGCCCGTGGGCCGGCCGTCTCCATTGACTTGCCTCAGCCCGTGGCGTTCAGCGAGCACTGGCCCTTTTCGAGACGAACCGCCGGTGGAGGCAGCGGCTCCTCGGGCATCGGATCGTCATGATCAAGGGCTTCCCGGCACACGCGGAAAAAATTCGCTTCCGTCGTCACACGCCGAATGTCATGCACAAATTGTCCGCTCGCGTCCGCACCCAGTGCGATGAAGTTCAGATACTTCTTCATTTTCTGCACATGCGGAAGTTCTGCCGAACCCGGCACGCGAACGGCCTCGTAAAGAGCGTGAACGTATTTCAGCACGTCGCGACCGCGCGGCTCGAAGATCGGCTCGCCGCGCCGACGCTGACGGATTTGTGAAAACAACCACGGGTGGCGAATGGCGCCGCGACCGATCATCAGTCCGCGCGCGCCGGTGAGGCGGAGAATCTCCTCAGCTCCCCGCGCAGAGTTCACGTTGCCATTCGCCAGCACCGGACAGGGCATGGCCGCGACGGCCCGCGCGATGAAGTCGTAATGCACTACCGGACGATACATTTCGGTAACAGTGCGACCGTGAACCGTGAGCAAATCGAGCGAGTGTTTCGCGAAGATGGCCAGCAGTTCTTCAAAGACAGATGGGTCGTCGAAACCAATGCGGGTCTTAACGGTAAAGCGAATGCTAATGGCATCGCGCAAGGCACCGAGGATGGCATCGATGCGGCCGGGCTCGCGCAGCAATCCGCCGCCGGCGCATTTGCGATAGACCACCGGCGCGGGACAGCCAAGGTTCAGATCAATCGCCGCCACGGGATGCTGCTGCAACTCGCGCGCGGTGCGGACCAGCGCGGGAATGTCATTGCCAATCATCTGCGCAATGACTGGGCGGCCCGTGGGATTTTTCACGATCGACTCGAGAATCCATTTCTCCAAACGAGAGTCGGCATGGACACGAAAATACTCGGTGTAGTAAACGTCAGGTCCGCCGTAGTTCGCCATCAACCGCCAGAACGGAAGGTCCGTCACGTCCTGCATCGGCGCGAGTGCGAGCAGCGGCTCGGGGTCGCGAAGGCACGCGTCGAGAAGACTGGTCTGAGTCAAAGGATAAGTGCGGGCGCGTCCGCAAACTGTGGATGCTGCAAAAGCGTGTCTGCGATTTCGTGCGGACTGCGACGTGAAATATCCAATCCAGTGAGCGGGCCCGGCGCCGTGCTTCGGCGCACTCGCTCAATCCAGCGAGCATCAAGCGGCGACCCGATCATTTCCGCCCGCGAAGCCGCGATGGTGGTCTCGTCTTTCTCCCCCGTCGCACCGCCGCGTCCGACAAACCAGCCCGCGAGTAGCAACGTCACCCGCACCGCCGTTGACCGGGAGTAAGTCGTCAGCAGACACGCCGCGTCATCCGCGCGTTTCCGAATGGCGGAGAAGGTCGCGAGATTCCACAATTCGGGATTGGTCGCGGGCGAGTAAGGGTCAAACAAAACCGCGTGCGGTGAGGCCACGCGCGCATTGTGAACCGTCTCGCGGAAATCACCGGCGTGCAGTCGCCAGGTGACCACGCCACACCGCGCCACTTGATGATCCAGCAACTCCCGCACGGCCATTTCCCAACCTGCGAAATAGCCAAGCTCCCCTGCCCGGCTCAGGGCAAAAGTCAGCGGAGCGAGCGTCCTCTCGAAGCTGTGTAGCTCGACCGGACACGAAAGATTGCTCGCGTCCCGAAAGGCCTCCAGCACCGCGATGGCATTGGCCGCAGCACCCAATCCCACGTCCCATACGACAAGCGGTTCGCTGCCATTTTCCCGCGCCCGCTCGAGGAGCCGCTGCTGACGAACGTACAACTCGCGCGCCTCCACCATGGGACCGACGACGGGATGAAACGTCTCGCCATTCACGCGCGAGCGCACGCTGCGCGCGCCGCTGGCGACGGTGACGATTTCATAATGGTCGGTGGACATGGGGCGGAGATTACGCGCGGAAAGGTTCCAGCGCAAAACGCGGGGATAAATCGAACCTGGCTGTTGACGACTCCGCCCGCATTCGCTCCAATGGCTTTGATGAAAAACCTGATCCTCCTCATGACGGCTTCACTTTCGCTCGGCGGCGCGGCTTTGGCAGACACCACTTGGAAATTCGCGCCTGACTTTCTAACACCACCCCCCGGTAAAGAAACGATCGGGAACAGTCATGGTGAAATCGCCGTGGACTCGGCCGGCCACATCTATGTCAGTGTGCAGGACAAGGACGCGGGCATTCAGGTTTACGGAGCGGACGGAAAGTTCATCAAAGCCCTCCCCTTGCCGAATTCACTGCACGGCTTTGTCATTCGCAAAAACGAAGACGGCGAGTTTATCTATGCCGCCGTGCTGAATGAGCAGCGGGTGATTAAGTGCAAGCTCGACGGCAGCGTGGTGCTGGAAATCCCAACCTCCGCATTCCCACCGGATAAGATCGCGGCGGAGAAGGATAAGAAGTTACATCTGACTAATTGCGATGTGGCACCCAATGGCGACATCTACGTGGTTGATGGCTATGGTTTGAGTTGGATTTTTGTCTTCGACAATGCGGGTAAGTTTAAGCAGGTGTTCGGCGGTCCCGTGGAACCATGGAAGCTGTCAAACTGCCACAAGCTTTTCATTGACCCGCGCTTTGATCCAGTCCGACTCTTGCTCTGTGATCGCGGGAACAATCGCATCCTGCACGTCTCTCTCGAGGGCGAGATCATAGGTGTGTTCGCTGACAAAGACCTTCGCCATCCTAGCTCCGCCTCCTTTTACAAAGACTTAGTCTGTGTGGCGGAAATCGCCGGGCGCGTCTCGGTTTGGGACAAGGAGGGAAAGCTGGTGGCCGCCCTCGGCACTAATGACACCAAGGGGCAGACTAATACGCCCACGGTCGCGCCGCCGGACTGGCGGGAAGGCGTTGTGACTTCACCGCACGGCATTACCTTCGACGCCAATGGCAACATCCTCGAGACCGAGTGGAATCGGTTCGGTCGTGTGCTGCGCTGGAACCGGCAGTAGATGCGGTGGAGCCGAGTGTTATCAGGGCTTGCCTGTGCCGTGGCACTAACTCCGTCCCGTGCGCCCGCACACGGCGGCGAGTTTATGCTCGCAAAGGTTGTCATCGCAGACGGTGGCGTCCGGCTGGAACTAACCGCGGACTATGGGGAAAATCCCATGCTTCAAGACGAGGCAGGCGCGCGGGAGGCGCTCCGTCATGTGCTGCGCGTCCGGCTGGGCGAAGCCTCGCGGGAGTTGGAGGAACTCGGTCCGATTCGATACGAAAAGCGCACGCGGTTCGAGCCCGACGCGCCTTTACCCAAAGGTCCGTCCCCGAACTTGGAGTCGCACCGCCTTGTGACCGCGCTTTGGCA
>JANXWU010000035.1 GCA_025350985.1 Spartobacteria bacterium
CGTCTCCACGAGCTGGTGCCCAGGAGATTTTCTCCGGCTCGGAAACCGTGCCGCCGGAAGTGGAGCGGATGTATTTGAAAGGGATCAAATTTCTCGTCTCCGTGCAGAACAAGGAGGGGACGTGGCCGAACCAGTACGGCAACGAACCGGCGGTCGTGGGACTTTGCATCCTGAGCATCCTCGCCCACGGCGAAGACCCGAACTACGGACCGTATGCCCGGACGGTGGCACGGGGTTTGGAGTTTATTTTAAAAAGCCAGCGTCAGGACAACGGCTACATCGGCACTTCGATGTACAACCACGGCTTCGCCACGCTCGCGCTGGCCGAGAGTTACGGCGTGGTCCAAAATCCGCGCCTCGGCGCGGCGTTGCAAAAGGCGGTCGAACTCATCCTCACGTCGCAGACGAACAACCCGTTTGGCGCGTGGCGTTATTCACCGGAGGCGAGCGATGCGGACACCACGGTGAGCGGGGCGCAGACGGTGGCGCTGCTCGCCGCGCGCAACGCGGGCATCGGGGTGCCGGAGGAGGCGATTACGAAAGCCGTTCGGTATTTTTTGGAATCACAATCACCGAACGGCGGCATCGGCTACACCGGCGCGGACTCTCCGAACGCCGCGCGGACGGCCATCGGCGCGCTGGTTTTGTCCCTGGCGAAAAAACAAAAAACCGGCGCGTTCACCTCCGCCTTTTCATTCCTCAAATCGAACTCGGCGAACGCCGACATGTATTACCACTACTACCTCTACTACGCGGCGCAGGCGTACTTCCGCGTGCCGCTGGCGTGGGAGGCGTGGAACCGCGGCAACATCCAGACGCTGGTCGAGACGCAGCAGAGCGATGGAAGCTGGGATGGCAGTTTTGGCCCGACGTTTTCGACCGCCGCGTCTTTGCTTTCGCTCGCCTTGAATTATCGTTTCCTCCCTATTTATGAACGCTGAACTGACTTGGAAAACTTGCCGCTCGTTGTCATCCCCCCGGCCCTTGGCGCTGCTGTGCGCGGCGCTGCTCGCCACGGGGGCGCGCGCCGAAGTGGTGCTCACGGTCGCGCCGGAGGAAAACAATCCGCCGGCGCAAAAAGGGGCGATCAATGTCCCCAAACCGAAGGACGACACCGGCGGCAAATCGGCTCCCGTCAAGGATCTCAGCGACGCACTCAAGTTCATCAACAACGATTTGCTGCACGGCTCGCTGGTGGGCATCGATGACAAAAACGGGGTGCGTTGGAAAAATCCGGAGGCGAAGGAACCGATTGAATTCAAGACGACCAGCGTGGCCCAAATAAAACTGCAAACCCGCGTGCAGACGCGGAAGCCGCACCCCTTCAGCGTCCGTCTCACCAATGACGATGAACTGCTGGGCGACATCGAAACGCTCGATTCGGAAAAGCTCGAAATCGAAACGTGGTACGCGGGCAAGCTCACCATCCCGCGCAAAATGATCCGGTCGATCACGCCGCTGCATTCAGGGGCGCTAACCATTTACGAAGGTCCGACTGGTCTGGAAGGCTGGAAGGCCACCGAGAGCAAGGGCGCCTGGCAATACAAGGATGGCGCGCTGGTGGCCACGAGTTCCGGGCCGATTGGGCGCGACTTCAAATTGCCCGACCTGTCGAACATCGAGTTCGACGTGTCGTGGCGTCCGTATTTGCAATTGATGGTCAGCCTCTACACCGACACGATCGAAAACTACGGCGGCAACTGCTACATGCTTCAGCTCAACAGCAACTATTGCTACTTGCAAAAAATGAAGCCCAACGGCGGATCGAGCAATCTCGGCCAAGTGCAACTCGAAAGCCTGCAGCGCAAAAGCAAGGCGCATCTCGCCATTCGTGTGAACAAAGAAGCGAAGACGATTTCCTTGCTGCTCGACGGCGAGATGGTGAAGCAGTGGACCGACCGGGGCGAGTTCGCCGGCAAAGGCGGCGGCGTGGTTTTCTACTCGCAGGGGCAGGGGCTGATGAAGGTGAGCAACATCCGCATCACGCCTTGGGACGGGAAGTTCGAGGACAAAAACGCGACCGGGGAAAAGTCGAAGGAAGACATGGTGCGTTTGGAAAATAACGACAAGGTTTCGGGCCGACTCGAGACAATCAAGGACGGCAACATGCAGTTCAGTTCGTCGTTCGCGAAACTGGAGATTCCGCTCAAGCGCATCGAACAGATTGAGTTTTCCACCGCAGGGGCAGAGTCGCCGAAACGCGCGCCGACCGACGTGCGCGCTTTTTTCCTCGGACGCGGGCAGGTCACCTTCGCTCTCGAAAAATGGGATGACAAAGGCGTGAGCGTGAAGAGCGCAACCTTCGGCGCGGCGACGTTTGCGCCGCAGGCTTTTGACAAAGTGCTGTTCAATCTCGATCAGCAGCCAGCGAAGGAAGGCGATGAATTCGACTCCCTCGAAGGCGACGAAAATCAAGGTGGCGGTGGCGTGATCAACCATCGCGGACGCGGAATGGTGATCGATGGCTGAGACAATGCACAGCCAGGTTGTTCTGAGGGCGAAGTGTGAACGGATTTTCGCGCTGGCTTTCCTGATTTCCGCTCTGGCATCCGCCCATGCCGGTGCGGGTCACGCTGAACACAAGCAGGCTGCTTCGAGTGAATCGAGTGACACGCTGGAATTTCTGAACGGCGACCTTTTGCATGGAAAACTCATCGCCGTCGGCCCGGAGTTTCTCACCTGGCAGCCGGCGGCGGCCGGGCGCGCCATGGAGTTTCATACGGCCGGCTTGGCCAATGTCCGCTTCGCTCAGCGCTCGCTGCCACTGGCGTCATCCCTCGCTCCGAACAACGTGCGCGTCGGGCTCACGAACGGAGACGAAATTCCCGGCACTCTGGTGGCGCTGACCGGCGACAAGCTCGAATTGCAAACGCCTTACGCGGGCAAGATTTCCATTCCGCGCAAGCTTCTGAAATTTGTAGCTCCGGCACGGGTGAGCGCTGCCGCGATTTATGAAGGGCCGACGGGGATGCAGGGTTGGAAGACGGCGGAGGGCGAGCCGGTGTGGCATTTTCAAAAAGATGCGTTCGTGGCGCAGGCGAGCGGGGCGATGGGGCGGGAGATGGAATGGCCCGACAAACTGAGCATCGAGTTCGATCTTTCGTGGCGGGGCTCGCTGGGTTTCGCGCTCGGACTTGGTTTCACTTCGCTCAAGGATGACGAGGGCGATGGGTATCTGGTCATGCTCGGGGAGGGTTCGGTTGATTTAATGAGAAGCCGCAAGGGTAACACGGAGGAAGTCGGCACTGCGGCCGATGCCCCGGTGCTTTCGCAAAACGACAGAACCCACGTAAAAATCTATCTAAACAAAAAGACGCGAACCGTTTCCCTGCTGCTCGACGGCGTGCATGTGCGCCAGTGGACGGACCGTGCCGATTTCAAGCTTCGTGGAAAATTTCTCGGCCTCGCATCCCAAAGTGAGGCGCTGACTAGGGTGAGCAAAATCCGCGTGGCGGCGTGGAATGGCCGCATTGAAGCCGAGGAAATGGAAACCGCCGAACAGAACGAGGATGTGTTGCGGCTGGTCAATGGCGACCGCGTCTCGGGAAAACTGCAAACGATTCAGGGCGGCCATGTTTCCTTCTATACGACGCACGGTTCCCTGACCGTGCCGCTGGCGAAAATCGAGGACATCACCCTGCCGGCCCGCATGACGCCCCGGATGGAAAAGCGCGGTGAAGTGCGCGCCTTTTTCAGCGGCGCGGGACGGCTGACGATGGCCTTGGAAAAATGGGACGCGAAGCTGGCCGCGGTGACGCTCGCCGCCGGGGGACGCGCCACGGTCTCGACCACGGCGTTTCAGCGTCTTGAATTCCACGCCGCCTCAACTCTGCGCGAGGACGAGGATGAATTTGCGGAGCCGCCGCGCGTCGAATCTCCGCCTTAGTTTTTTTTCCTGGTGAGAATTCATCCCCGATTCTGGCTATTCATTTTTGCGGCGGCTTTCATTTTCCACGCCGCCATGCTCATGCGCGGCATCGCGAATCCGTGGTCGGAGGAAATGGACTTTAACGGCGCGTGCTGGTCGCAGTCCGCGCACAACACTCTCGCCGCGGGCCTCTGGACCACGAAAGGAGTGCCGTCGGCATTTTATTTCGGTCCGATGCCAATTCCGCCCAGCATGTATTACACGCACCATCCGGCGGTGCTGTCGCTGATGCTCACAGGGATGTTCGCGGTGTTCGGCGAGCACGAATGGGTGGCGCGGCTGTTGCCGATTTTGTTTTCGCTCGCGAGCACGGTGCTGCTTTTTCAGCTCGTGAAAAGTTGCGTCGGTGCGCGGACGGCGGCGTTCGCCACGGTCGTGTTCGTCACCCTTCCGATGGAATTGCACTACGGCAACATGGTGAACTTCGAGCCGCTGGAACTGACGTGGATGCTCGCCGGCCTGATGTCGCTGCGCCGCTGGGAGCAAACGCGCGACCGGAAATGGTGGCTCGCTGTGCTGGCGACTTTCGCGATGATCTTCTGGACGGCGTGGCTGGGCTACATGTTCCTGCTGGTTCTTTGCCTGCACTACCTCATCACGGCCCGGAAAAAAAATCCCCGGCTCGCGTTCTTTTTCATCGGCGTCTCCTTCGTTTCGTTCCTCGTGTTTCTCGCGCACATCTCATGGGTGCAACCGGCGGCCGTCACCGATTTGACCGGCGCGTTCTGGCGTCGTATTTCCGGCGTACCCAGCGCAGACGCCGTCATCTCGGCTGCGCATAAGCTGACGTGGCGCAAATGGCTGCCCAGAATTTGGAGCACGCTGATCGAGCACTACCAGCCACTCGCGTGGTTGCTCGCGATGGCCGGCGCGGGAGTGGTGTTGCGAGTCGGGCGCGCGCGCGAGCCGCTCTGGTGGCTCGGCTCCACCGCCCTGCTTTTTTTCGTTCTCGACGCCTTTTACATCACGGCCTTTCGCAACGCTTCCTACATCCACGACTACGCCTGCTTTTATTTCGTCGTGCCCATTGCCTTGATGGCTGGCATCGCGCTCGATGCCTTCGTCGGATGGTGTGAAACGAAACGCGCTCCCGCGAAAAATATCGGCACAGCGTTCGCACTTGTCGGCTGTCTCTTCCTCGCTTTCTCGGGCGAACGCATGACGCGACTGCTGGCCGGACAGTTTCACATCCTCGACTACGGACTGCACGAGCCGCCGACTCTCGGGCGTGACTTGGGCGCGCTGATCAAATCCCGGTTCCCTCCCGAAACCATCGTGGGCTGCAATTTC
>JANXWU010000039.1 GCA_025350985.1 Spartobacteria bacterium
CGATCATCGCGCGCTGGTGCTGTTCAGCGACGGCGAGGAGATTGACGCGGATGGGGTCGAGGCGGCGCGGAAACAAAAGGAAAGTTTTCGCGTGTTCACCGTCGGCGTGGGGACGCGCGGCGGGTCGCTAATTCCGCTGCCGGAAAGCGGTGGCGGCGTGACATTCGTGAAGGACGAAAAGGGGCAGTTCGTCAAATCGCATCTCGACGAGGAACGACTCCGAAAACTGGCGGAAGTGGGCGGTGGGTTTTATGTTCACTTGGAAAATGGTCCGGCTGACATGAAACGAATCATCAACGATGGACTGCGAAAAATGAGCGAGCGTGACTTGGACGCGAAGCTGTCGCGTCAGCCGATCGATCGGTATCAATGGCCGCTTGGGTTTGGACTGGCGCTGCTCGCGGGTTCGATTTTAGTTGGCGAACGGAAACGGGGGACGTCGTTTATTTCCGAATATTATCCGGCGGATTCATCGGCAGAGAGAAACGAATTGCCACCGTTGTTGAGCATAAAAATCGCGGCCATTTATTTGATCGTTTACGCCATCCTGAACACCGCGATTTCCATGCTGGGACTGGCTGTTCACCATTTTGAAAATGATCGGGGAGGATTAGCCTTCAGGATTGGCGCGGAAACGAGAGAACTCTTGTTCAACATCCTGTTTATAATTTCCGGCATCGGCATTTTGCGGCGCAAACGATGGGCACGCGGACTCGCGATCACCTTGCTCGTCATCTCGACATTTTACGCTGCAAAGAGTTTTGCGTCGGGATTCTCGCACGGAAGGCCCGATGTCCCGATTCTAGTTCTTTCATTCGGCCTTTTTGCCCTTTGGAATTCATTTTGGATTTATCTTCTTTGCAGAAACAACCGCGCATCTTTCAACAAGTGACCCGTTCCCTGATTATTTTCGTGATGTTTGTTTTAGCGATGCCCTCGGCACCGGCTTGGGCGCGCAACGCGGGGGTTGAGCTTTACACCCAGCAAAAATACAAGGAGGCGGGCGAGGTTTTCCAAAAAGAACTCGCACGGCGCGGCGACTCGGCGGCCTTGCATTTCGACGTGGGAACGGCGGCGTATAAAACGGCGCAATACGAGAAGGCGCTGGAGTCTTTCAGCAAGGCGCTGGCGGGGGCGGATGCGAAGTTGCAGCCGAAGTCCGAATACAATCTCGGCAACACGCTTTACCAAATCGGCGCGGGCAAGACGGAGAAGGACGCGAAGCTCAAGGAATGGCACGGCGCGCTCGAACACTACGAGCAGGCGCTCAAACTCGAGCCGCAGAATGCCGACGCGAAACATAATCGCGAGGCTGTGGGGCGGATGGTGGAGGAGTTGGAAAAACAGAAAAAGGAAGACGAGAAAAAACAGGAACAGGAAAAGCAACAACAGCAGCAATCGCAGAAGTCCGAGCAGAAAGATCAGCAACCAAAAAAGGACGGGGAGCAGCCGGAACAAAAAGAGCAGCCGCAGAAAAAAGACGACGGAAAAAAATCGGAGCAGCAATCAAAGTCCGAACAACAGGATGACAAAAATCAGGAGCAGAAAAATCAAAGCGGTGGAGAAAAGAAGGACTCCGAGCAACAGCAACAAAAGCAGCAGCAGGGCAAGGACGACAAGGGCGAGCAGAAGGACGGCGAACAAAAGCAGCAGGAAAATTCCTCAAAAGATGAAAAGCGTTCCGGCGACGGCTCGAAACAAGGTCAGCCGCAGACACCGCCGGAAAAGCCGAATCCCGCCAATGCGCCTCCACCGTCCGACAAGAGATTTGCGGGCGACGTGAAAGCGGCGCAGCCGCAGGACAAAGGTGAAAACGAAAAAGCGCAGCCTGCCGAAATCGCCGAGGGCGAGGTGAAGGAAGGCGAGATGTCGAAGGGCCAGGCGATGAGCCTGCTCGAATCTTTGAAGGGCGATGACGAGCGAGTGACGCTGACTGAACGGAAGCGCGCGACGCGTGTCGGAAAGGACTGGTGATGAATTTCAAATTTCCGATTTTTAATTTCAGACTTTTGTCGGTCGTCGCGGCCTCGCTTCTCGTGGTTTTCATTTCGGCCCGGGCCGATGATTTGAAAATCGAAGTGACTCTTTCCGAAACGACCACGGCCATCGGCGAACCGGTGGAACTCCAGATCAAGATCACCGGCGTGTCGCAACTCAACGAGCCGGGAAACTTGCGCATCGACGGGCTGGACATCCAGTTTGTCCGACAATCATCCCAGCAAATGCTGCAGTTTGGAACAGGCTTAAAAGGTGGCCACACGACGAGCGTGACCGCCAAATATATCGTCACTCCCCAGCGCGAAGGGACGTTCACCATTCCGCCATTATCGATTGAGGTGGGTGGAAAAAAGGCAGCGTCGGAAGCAGTGACGCTCAAGGTGCAGAAAGGGGCCGGGGGACTGGCCAAGGCGGAGGAGCAGGCGGAAACGGCGTTCGCGAAAATCGTCCCCGCGCGCTTGCAGGCGTACGTGGGTGAGGCGGTGCCGATGGAGGTGCGAATTTATGTGGACGCGCGCATTCAGCACTGGGGCTGGGACCGGCAAAAACCGCCGGATTTAAAGACCGACAGCTTCACGACGCAGAAGTGGATTGGTTCCGAAGCGACGAGCACGGCGAAGAACGGACGCGCCTATCACCTGCTGGTTTTTCGCACGGCGATCACGCCGGCGAAGGCGGGAAAACTTCCCGTCGGGCCGGGCGAGTTCAAAATCGTCGTGCAGCTTCCGCGGCCAAAAAACCGGCGTCCGCACATGGGCACCGGCAGTTTGTTTGACGACGATTTTCCCGATCCGTTCGGCATGTTCCAGCAGCAGCAGGAATTGGCGGTGCCGATCAAATCAGTCGATCTCGAAGTGCGCCCGCTGCCGCCTGGCGCGCCGAAAAGTTTCGCGGGCGCGGTCGGGCGATTCACGTTTTTGGCGGATGCCAGTCCGCGCACCGTCCATGTCGGCGACCCGGTTACGCTCACCACGAAAATTTCTGGCCGGGGAAATTTCGACCGCCTCCCGGCGCCGCGTCTGGCGGAAGAGAGCGGATGGCGCAGTTACGCGCCAGCGGGAAAATTTGCGGCGGATGACGATCTCGGCATTAGCGGCACGAAAACTTTTGAGATGGCGGTGGTGCCGGAAGAGAAAAAATCAACGCTGCCCGCGGTGGAATTTTCCTTCTTCGATCCGGTCTCGGAAAAATACGTCACGCAGACGGCCGAGAGGATGACGATCACGACGGAGGGTGAAAAGCTGGCCACCGCGGCCACACCGGCTCCAAGCGGGACGCCGCCCGCACTCGTGCCCGGCACCGCGCCGGTGGCAGCGCCGAGTGATATTCTTTACCTCCGCACCGATGCAGGCGGATGGAGTGAGTCGCTCCAGCCGCTTTTTCGCCGCCGCACTTTTTGGCTGGCGCAGACCGTGCCACTCGCCGCCCTGCTGTGACTCATCGGTTTCGGCATGGCGCGGGCTCGCAACCGGGATGCGGAAACGGCGCGCGTGGCGAAGTTGCGGCAGGAGAAAAATGCCGCCGAAAAAGTGCTGCGCCGCGAGAACGTGGATTATGCAGACTTCATGGAGGCGGTGTCGAAGTGGCTGAGGGTGGACGCCGCAATCATCGGCGGGAAAACTTTTGCCGTCCTCGACGCCGACGACGTGTACGCGGCGCGCGTTTTGAATCGCGAGACAGTCGCGGACATTCACGCGCTTTTCGAGTCGTGCCATGAACTGCGTTACGCGGGCACGGCCGGCGGCGGTGAAAATTTGTCCCCGCAGCGGCGGGCGGAAGTGCGCGAAATCCTGCGAGCTTACGAGAGGGCTCCGCGCCATGTTTGAGTTTTCCATTCGGCGAGCGCACGGGCTGGCCCTGGCCATCGCCGCTCTCGGATTGATCAGCAGCGCGAGGGCGGCGAATCCGCGTGGCTTCGAGCGCGCGAACCAACTTTACGATCAGGGAAAATTTGCGGAGGCAGCGGAGGCTTACGAATCAATCGTGAAGACCGGGAATCTCAGCGCGAACCTTTTCCACAACTTGGGCAACACCGAGTATCGGCTCGCCCAGCCTGCCTCTGCGATGCTCGCGTATGAACGGGCGCTGGCGCTCGATCCCGCGCACGCGGAAGCCCGCGCCAATCTCGCTCTGCTGCGCAGCCAGTCGGGCTCGAAAATGGAGACGCGGCGATGGTGGAGTCCCGCTTTTTCCGTGGCCGACGAGAACACGTTTGTGCTCGTGGCCTGCGCAGCCGCGTGGGCGGGGGTGTTTGCGATCACGGCGATTTTTGTTCGCCGACGCAAACAAAATGCCTGGCTTGGGTTTGCCGCCGCCGTTGCGACAGTCGTCGCGGTTTACGCGGGGAGCGGAGCGTTTTTGGGTGAGCGGGAAAACGCAGCGTCGCTCGTGATCGCCAAAACCGCGGACGCGCGGTTGGCCCCGGCGGAAGGATCTCCGTCGGTGCAAACGCTGCCGATGGGCAGCCGCGTGCAGGTGCTGAGTGAGCGGGGACTTTGGAATTATTGCGCGCTGCCCAGCGGCGAACGCGGCTGGATTCCGGCGAAGCTGATCGCACGCATCCGCCTTCCCTCCTCGTGAAGCGCGCGGCGCTGCTCTTTTTTTCGATCGCGATGCGCGCGTTCGGAGACGAGGATTGGCGGGCGCGTTTGACGCCGCTCGTCCCCGGCGATTTCCCGCCACCGGTTCCGCTCACGGCACACTATCGCCTCGGGTGGAGCGGCGTCACGGCGGGCGATGCGAGCATTTCCTACAGCCGGTCCAAGCCTGGCTTGCTCCAGCTCGAAGCGCGCGGCGGCACCAGCGGCGTGGCGCGGAAGCTTTGGAAGCTGGACGCGGAACATGTCGGCACCGCGCGCGCGGCGACGTTGCGACCGATCCTTGTGAAACAGAGCGAGACCTACAGCGGCTACACGATGAAAACGGAACTGCAATTTACGATCGCGAGTGTCACGCGAATACGACGGAAAATTCCCAACGATCCCGTGGCGCAAAGCAAAACCTTCAAGCTGCCGAACACGCTGGATTTGCACACGGCGTTGATGTTCGTGCGCAGCCAACCGCTCGAAGCGGGACAAACGCTGACGTTCGTGATTTATCCGATCAGTTCACCCTACCTCGCCACGGTTTCCGTGTCGGGCCGCGAGAGGATTTCCGTGAAGCTGGGAAAATACGACGCGATCAAACTGGACTTGAAGCTGTGGCAGATCACGAAGGATTTTCAGCTTGCGCCGCACCCGCAGTTCAAGCGCGCGACCGCGTGGTTGTCGGACGACAAGAACCGGCTGCCCTTGAAAATCGAGGCGGACATTTTCGTCGGCAACGTGTGGACGGAACTTGACCGGCTGACCATCGGAAAGTGACTGGAGGCTGAGGCATCTGCCACCGAGTTCTGGCGAGCACAGGTGCGTTGCCGGTGAACGATGGCGCCTCGCCGTCGCGGATTTTCAGGCGCGTTTCGCCTTCTAGGGAAAGTTCGTTTTGGCGAGGGCGCCAGAACCGGCACGCGAGGCGCGTGCGCTCCCCCGACTGTTTTGCCGCCGCGGCTAGCGCACCCAAATCCCGCGATAAACGGGCCGGCCCGGAGCTGGAAAGGCGGGAGCTTCCGCCGGTTTGGACAAGCGCCGAACGACGGGCAGCAGATCCATTTCGCTCAAGGTCCGCATGTCCAGCCGGCCCGTGTTTTCGAGGCCCTTGTCGATCTGGAAATCGGAGAGCGCCCTCGAAGTGCCGGGGCCGGGGACGCCGTCCGGTTCGCCGCGGTAATAGCCGCCACGACCAAGCTTGGATTGCGCGCGCCGGAGCGTCGTCCGCTGAACTTCCGGCGGCGCGTCTTCGTACGGAGTCTTCGCGAAAAGATCGGCGTAGCGGTCGCCTCCAGGAGGGGCGAGGCGAACCGGCGGAGAAACCACCCCGGCCTCCCGACGGCCACCCTTTTCGAGAAACATCTGGTCGCTCTCGACCACGTTAGCCGGTGGACGACGGTCGGACTGCGGCTGCGGCTGCGACTCTTCG
>JANXWU010000046.1 GCA_025350985.1 Spartobacteria bacterium
CGAGCAAGGACATTCCGTTTCACTGGATGTTTCTCGCGTTCGGAATTTTCATCGTGTCATGCGGGTTCACCCATTTCATGGAGGTGTGGACGGTGTGGCAGCCGTTTTACTGGCTGGCGGGTTATGTCAAAGTCGTGACCGCCGCGGCGTCGGTCACGACAGCCGTCGCGTTGTTTCCGCTCGTGCCGAAAATCTTTTCCCTGATCACCGCGGTGAAACTTTCCGAACAGCGCCGGGTGCAGATGGAAATCGCCAATGCCGATCTCGATTCGTTCGCGTCCTCGGTCTCGCACGATCTGCGCGCACCGTTGCGGGCGATGCAGGGGATGGCGGTAGCGTTGCGCGATGAGTTCGCCGTGAAACTCGATCCGGCAGCCCTCGAATATTCCACGCGCATCGTGGCCGCGGCGCGCCGGATGGACGTGCTGATTCTGGATTTGCTCGAACACAGCCGCATCGCCCGCACGGTCCACGAACGTGCTCCCACGGACGTCCGTGCGGCGATCACGGAAGCGCTCGAAATCCTGGCCGCGGACGTGGCCGCGAACAAGGCGGAGGTCGCCGTGACGGGCGAGTTCCCGCCCGCCCTCGCGAACAAGGTGCTGCTGCAGCAGGTGCTCACGAACCTGCTGAGCAATGCGATGAAGTTCGTGCGCGAGGGACAGCACCCGCGCGTCGTCATTTGCGGCGAAAAGAGGGACGGCAAACTCTGTGTCGTGGTCGAGGACAACGGCATCGGCATCGATCCGCAGTACGGCGAGAAGATTTTCAAGGTGTTCGAGCGCCTGCACTCCACCAGCGAATATCCAGGCACCGGCATCGGGCTGGCGATCGTGAAAAAGGCCGTCGAGCAGATGGGCGGGACGATCGGCGTCGAAGCCGCGCCGGGCGGGGGCAGCCGTTTTTGCTTCGAGCTTTTGCTCGCGGAATGATCAGGCGAGTTCTGGAAAGCTCGGCTTCTCGGCCAGCATGCACCAATAGCAATTGAGGGTGCGGAGCATTTCGATGAGTCCTTCAAACTCCACCGGCTTGACGAGGTAGGTGTTCGCGCCCAACGCGTAGGCCCGGTTGATGTCGGGGTTGTCCTTCGACGAGGTGAGGACGACCAGCGGCAGGCGTTTGAGCAACGGATCCGAGCGCACCCACTCGATCAACTCGAACCCGGACCGGCGTGGCATTTTCAAATCGAGCAGCACGAAACCGGGGAATGGAAACTCCTGGCGATCGGCGAACTTCCCCTCGCCCTTGAGATACGCGAGCGCCTCCTCGCCGTCCCGGACCCGGACGACCGGATTGGCGACGAGAGATTTCTGGAACGCGCGTTTGATCAGGAAGACATCATCTTCCTCATCCTCCGCGAGCAAGATGACGGAGGTGGGATCGTGCATCGCAGCGCTTAGTTAAGGCGGAACAATTCGGCGCGCAAGGCCCGATCAACGGCTGGCGTGCACCCGTGCGCCGACCTTCAAACGCAACGCATTAAGCGCGATGAAGCCGGTCGCGTCGGACTGGTTGTAGGCCTTGGTGGGATCGGCTTCCATGGTCGCGATGTCGGGGTTGTAGAGCGACAGGGGCGACTTGCGACCGGCGGCGATGATGTTGCCCTTGTAAAGTTTCAGCCGCACCACTCCGGTCACGTCTTTCTGCGACTCGGTGATGAACACCTGCAACGCCTCGCGCTCGGGGGCAAACCAAAAGCCGTTGTAAACCAGCGTCGCGTATTTTGGGATGAGCGAGTCGCGCAGGTGCATGACTTCGCGATCCATCGTGATCGACTCCACCTGCCGATGGCCGAAGTGCAAAATCGCGCCGCCGGGAGTCTCATAAACGCCGCGCGACTTCATTCCGACGAATCGGTTCTCGACCATGTCCACGCGCCCGATGCCGTGTTTGCCGCCGAGTTTGTTCAGCACTCTCATGATCCAAAGCGGCGAGAGCAGCGCGAAGTTTTCCGAATCGTAGTGCAAGCTTCCAGCTTGCAAATCGGCAGGTCGCAAGCTGGAAGCTCGCGCAACTTTCAACTCCGCCAACAACGCTTCGATCTCGTCGTATTTCACGCCGACGCAGACCCCTTTTTCAAAAAGCAGCTCAATGGTTTCGGATTTGTCCGGAGCCTGCTCGGGCGAGACGCTGAGCACATACATGTCGCGCGCCGAGTCCGCGCTCGCATCGAACCACGGGTCTTCGAGGATGCCGCTCTCGAAGCTGATGTGCAGAAGATTGCGATCCGAGGAATACGGTTTCTTGGCCGTCGCCTGCACGGGGATGTTGTTTTTCTCCGCGAAGGCGATCATCTCCGCGCGACCGGGGAACTCGCTCCGAAACCGCTCCTCGCGCCACGGCGCGATCACCGCGAGTTCTGGCGCGAGCGCGGCGGCGGTCAACTCGAAGCGCACTTGGTCGTTGCCTTTTCCCGTCGCCCCGTGCGCGACCGCGTCCGCGCCTTCCGCCCGCGCGACTTCGACCATCCGTTTGGCGATCAGCGGGCGGGCGATCGAAGTGCCAAGGTAATATTGCCCTTCATAAATCGCGTTCGCCTGAATCATCGGAAACACGAAGTCGCGCGCGAACTCCTCCCGCAGGTCTTCGATGTAGCTCTTACTCGCGCCGGTGCTCAGCGCTTTTTCATTCAATCCCGCGAGCTCTTCCTCCTGCCCGACATCGGCGCAAAAGGCAATGATCTCCGCGTCGTAGGTCTGTTTGAGCCAGCTCAAAATGACCGAGGTATCGAGGCCGCCTGAATACGCGAGGACGATTTTCATGGACGAATTCTCTAACCGTGGAGGACGCGGATGACACGGACTTTTTCCACCGGTCCGGCCGTGCGGACCGTCCGGTCACAGCGTCCCGAGATGCTTCGTGACCGCGTGACCGGTGACGATGTCGCTCGGGTCAGCCGTCGTGCCCTGCACCGTCGCGGTGACGATGTCCGGCGCTTTGACTTTGAAACTCGGCTTGATCACCGGCCCGATGGTGTCGTCGAGCATCGAGAAATTGTGATGCTTCCGGCTGAAGAAATACATGTTCCAATGCCAGGGCGAATGTCCGCCGGAGCTTTGCGTGCTGACCACGAAAAACTGGGAGTCGGGCGTCCAAGCCGAATGCGCCACGCTGCGCCCGCTGTCGCCTTTCGGCGAACCGAAGCTGCGCGAGGCGACCAGTTTTCCGGCGGCGTCCCGGATGTCGATGCGCGACTCGTTCAGCGGCGCGGGAAATTTACCGACTTCAATGATGCAGGCGCGCAGCTTTCCATCCGGCGAGTTGGTGCCCTTGCAGCCAAACATCGGCGTCTTTTTCGGCGGCATTTTTTTCGACGGCTGCGGGTTCACACACGCGCCGAGCGCGAGGGTCAGGATGAGGGCGATGGAGATGCGCATGTTCGTTTCCTTCCGGTTTGGGACTTTGCGGATGTTTCCAAAACGACGCCGCAGTTTCAACACAAAGGTTTGACCGCGTCCAATCACGCGCCGTCTTGCGTCGCACGCACCCCGCACGTTTAGTCGCCGCATGACCAAGGCCGATCTCCGCCGGTTTGTCCGCGAAAAGCTGGACACATTTTCGCTGCCGGAGCTGCGGGAAAAATCCGCGCGCATCTGTGCCGCGGTCGCCGCCCGCACCGAGTGGCAGAACGCCAAAACGGTAGGCCTGTTCGCATCGCACACGCATGAACCCGAACTCGATTCGCTCCACCTTCACGCAGCCGGAAAGCAACTGTGCTACCCGCGCGTGACGGGGGAGCATGTGGACTTTTTTCGCGTGCGGGATTTGGTTGGGTTGAAGCCTTCGCGCTGGGAGCTGCGGGAACCGGATTTGGTTTTGGAAAACCGCGTGTCGCTGGAAGAAATCGACTTGCTCATCGTTCCCGGCGTCGCGTTCACGCGGGACGGAAGCCGCCTCGGTCGCGGCGGCGGATTCTACGACCGCCTGCTCGCGCGAAGTGAACTGCACGCGTTCAAAATCGGAGTTTGTTTCGACGCCCAGCTTGTCGCCGCTTTGCCGAGCGAAGCGCACGACCGTGAGGTTGATGTGGTGCTGTCGGAATCCGG
>JANXWU010000048.1 GCA_025350985.1 Spartobacteria bacterium
GCACCTTGTGGATGCCCGGCGCATCGACGGCGACGGGTTTTTCGCAGAAGACATGCTTGCCGGCGTCAATGGCGGCTTTGAGGTGGATGGGACGAAACCCCGGCGGGGTCGTCAGAACAACCAAGTCAACGCCACTGGCAATTACCTTCTCATAAGCATCGAGACCTATGAACTTATTGCCTTCACTGACATCGACTTTGTCGCCAAAGGACTTGGAGAGTTGTGAGAGCGAGAGCTCGAGCCGATCCGGAAATGCATCGCCCATCGCGATGAGCTTGATGCTTTTGTCCGCGCTCAACGCCTGTCCCGCCGCGCCCGTCCCACGTCCACCGCAACCGATGAGACCGATCTTCAAAGTTTTCGTTTCGTCCGCGGTCGCGCCAGCTCCGCGCGCGAAGGGGCTGGCGAGCGCGCCCGCCAGCACGGCGCCGGTTGAGGTTTTCATAAAGTCTCTGCGCGTGAGGGATTCGGAGGGGGAAGGGTGTGCGCTCATGTTGGAAAAAGGCTGGAATAGTTTTTCATGAATGCAAGCGCCGGCAAGCAGATTAGTATTAAAACTGATTTTTTTAACATTTTTACTTTGCTCTCGCCGCGTCTTCTTTTTCAATGACTCGGACGATCCGAAGTGGTCGCGCTTGCCCCGGCGCCGCGCGCCCGCTAAACCAACTTCCCCATGAATACCTCCCCGCGTTTCAAGCTCTTCCTCATGATGGTGCTCGAGTTTTTCATTTGGGGCGCATGGCTCCCGCTGATTTTCGGATACTTGCCGAGCCTGGGGTTTTCCGCCACGGAACCACCCGCCCTTTTTGCCGGCTTTCTGCCAAAACCAATCGCCTGGTTGTTTTCCGAGCAGGCTTTGATTCTCAATGCCTTTCCCTTCGCCGCGATTGTCGGCATGTTTTTCAGTAATCAGTTCGCCGACCGGAATTTCGCGGCCGAAAAGTTTCTCGCCTTCAGTCATCTCGTCGGTGGACTCGCAATGCTCGGGCTGGCTTACGTCAAAACATTTTGGCCGTTCTTCGGCCTGATGCTCGTGCATTGCCTGCTTTACGTGCCGACTATTTCCATCACGAACTCCATCGCCTTCGCCAACATGAAGGATGCGCAACAGGAGTTCGGCATCGTGCGGATGGGCGGCACGATCGGCTGGATTTTGGCGGCGTGGCCGTTCACTTTCATTCTGGTGGACTGGTCGGCGGTGCATGCGGCTGCGCCAAACGGAGTCATCGAATGGCTGGGAACCGTCTTAAAATCAGGCCTCACGGGCGACGCGCTCAGGAACGCCACCGCTTACACTTTTCTCGTCTCGGCCATCGCCTCCCTCGTGCTCGCCGCCTTCAGCCTCATCCTTCCGCACACGCCGCCGAAGCCCGCGACCGGCAAACGCGAAAGCCTGGCGTGGCTCGAAGCCGTGCGGTTGCTCAAGCATCCGTTTGTCCTCGTGCTCTGGATCGTCACGCTCATCGATGCGTTCGTGCATAACTCCTTCTTCAATTGGGCCGGCGTTTTTCTCGGCACGAAAACGGAGGCGGGTGGCGTCGGCATTCCCGGCAACTGGATCATGCCTGTGATGAGCATCGGGCAAGTCGCCGAGATCCTCACGATGTTCATCCTCGGTGCGACGCTCAAACGCCTCGGCTGGCGCGCGACGATGATCGTCGGCATCCTCGGCCACGCCGCGCGCTTCGCCGTGTTCGCGTTCCTGCCGCAATACCCGGCGGTCGTCGTGCTCGTCAACGCTGTCCACGGCATCTGCTACGCCTTTTTCTTCGCGACCGTTTACATTTTCGTGGACGATTTTTTCCCGAAGGATGCGCGGGCCAGCGCACAAGGTTTGTTCAACGTCATGGTGCTGGGACTAGGCCCGCTGATCGCGAACACGCTCTGTCCGATGCTGCTCCAAAACAAATACACGCACGACGGCGTCACCGATTTTCGGAGCATGTTTCTCCTGTCGTGCCTGTCCGCGGTTGGTGCGGCGGTTCTGCTCGCGCTCGCCTTTCATCCGCGGAAACGAGAGATCGCCGGAGAAGTTGCGCGTAGAGAAACGTAGGGCATGAACTCAAAGCTCGGCATCGGCTTCATCGGCAGCGGATTCATCACCCGCTTTCACGTCCAGTCGTTCCTCGCCGTGCGCGATGCGGACGTGCGCGGCGTGTGGAGTCCGAACGCGGCACACGCGGAAAAAACCGCCGCGTTCGCACGTTCGTTGCGCGTCGGCGAGGCGCGCGCTTTTGCTTCCATTGAGGAAATGGTCGCCGCGCCGGAGATCGATTGCATCTGGATTTGCGGACCGAACCATCAGCGCATCGACAACCTTGAACGCGTCGTGCAAACACTGCGCTCCGGCAGAGGAAAATTGGTCGGCGTCTGTTGCGAGAAGCCGCTCGCCCGCAACGTCGCCGAGGCGCGCCGGATGGTCGCATTGATCGAAGAAGCCGGCGTGCTGCACGGCTATCTCGAGGATCAGCTTTTCGAGCCGTCGATCACCCGCGGCAAACACATCGCCTGGACGCGGGGCGCGGCGCTCACCGGCCGCCCGTACCTCGCGCGCGCCGCCGAGGAACACAGCGGCCCGCACGCGACGTGGTTTTGGGACGGCAAGCTGCAAGGCGGCGGCGTGCTCAACGACATGATGTGCCACAGCGTCGAGGTCGGACGTTTTCTCCTCACCGCACCGGGCGCCCCGCGCGACAGCATCAAGCCGGTGAAAGTCTCTGCCCAAATCGCGAGCCTGAAATGGTCACGCCCTGAGTACGCAAAAATTTTGCAAGACACCTACGGCGCGACGATCGATTACGCGCGTCGTCCGAGCGAAGATTTCGCGCGCGCGACCATCCAATACGTCGATCAGGAGGGTCACCCGCTGATTGTCGAAACCACGACGTCGTGGGCGTACGTGGGCGCGGGGTTGCGCCTGAGTTCCGAACTGCTCGGGCCGGAATATTCGCTCTCGGTCAATACGCTGGACACCAACACAAAAGTTTTCTTCAGTCGACGCGTGCAGGGCCAGTCCGGCGAGGATTTGGTCGAGAAACAAAACGCCGAGCAAGGGCTGATGCCGGTCGTGGGCAATGAAGCCGGGGAGTACGGCTACGAAAACGAGAACCGACATTTCGTGCAACATTTCCTCGATGGAAAACAACCGGAGGAAAACTTTTACGCCGGGCTCGAAGTAACCCAGCTCCTCATGGCCGCCTACCTGAGTGCGGAACGGGAACGCGTCATCGACTTCAATCCGGGCGAGTTGGAAAACTACATCCCGCCCGTCGCACGCGGGGAGTGGAAAAGTCGGGCGTGATTTCGCGGCGGAAAAGAATGTTTTTTTTCGGACGCGCTGCCGTGCGGACTGCGGTCACCCCATCGCCTGCGAATCGAGCCAGCCTTGCAGGATCATCTGCGCGGCGACTTGGTCGATGACCGCGCGGCTTTGTTTCACATTGCGACCGGCCGCGTGCAAAGATTTCTGCGCGGCGACAGAAGTCAGACGCTCGTCCCAAAGTTTCACTTCACATGGAATTATCGCGCGCAATTTTTCCGCAAAGGCGCGCGCCTTTTCCGAGGCCGGGCCGTAAGTGCCATCCATGTTGCGCGGTAATCCGAGCACGAGCATTCCAATCTTGTCGCGCGCCACAATCTCCGCGATGCGCGCGACCGGCTCGCGCTCTTTCACCACAATCGTCTCCACCGGATGCGCCATCATCCCGAGGTCGTCGGAAATCGCCACGCCGATGCGCGCTTCGCCGAGGTCGATGCCGAGGGCTTTCATTTAAGGAGTGAGATTTTGCATTTAGAAAAGGGGCAAAGTTGGAGAAGGAGAATTACTTCCTAAATCCGAAATGTTACTTCCTAAATTCACTGCAATTCCCCTGGCACTTTCGCCACGAGGTTCTTGATTTTCTCCGCGTCGGCGCGGCGGCAGACGAGCAGCGCGTCGCCCGTCTGCACGACGATTAAATCCTTCACGCCCATCAGCGCGATGTGCGTTTTCTGATCGGAAAAGACGATGTTGCCGGATGCGTCGATGGCGGTCAGCCCCGTGTTCGCCGTGTTGCCGCCCGCGTCGGTCGCGAGATATTTTGCGATGGCCGCCCACCCGCCGATGTCGTCCCAATCGAAAGCCGCCTCGACCATCAGCACGCGGCTGGCTTTTTCCATGACCGCGTAATCGATCGAGATTTTCGGAAGTTCCGCAAATTTCGCTTCGACAATTTCCGCCCAGTTTTTGCTCTGGTGAATCTGGGTGACGAACTCGCCGAGTGCGGGTGCGTGCTGCTCGAAGGCGCTCAGAATCGAGGAGACCGTCCATACGAACATTCCGGCGTTCCAGCGGAAGTGGCCTTGCTTGAGAAAACTTTCCGCGAGTTCCGCGTTCGGCTTTTCGCGGAAGCTCACCACTTCGCGCACTTCCCGCGCGCCGTCACTTCCCGCGATCTCGATTTTTTTCCCCAACTCGATGTAGCCGAAACCCGGACACGCCCATGTCGGCTGAATGCCGATGGTTACTAGCTCCCCGGTCTGCTGCGCCGCTTCGCAAGCCGTCCGCAGCGTGCGCTGAAAACCGGCTTCGTCCCGGATTAATTGATCCGCCGGCAGCACGATCATGGTGGCAGTCGCGTCGCGCGCGGAGATGAGGCCGGCGCCGAGCGCGATGGCCGGCGCGGTGTCACGTTTAGCGGGTTCCGCGACGATGTTTTGTGCGGGCACCTGCTGCGCGAGCGCACGCACCGCGGCCTCCTGCTCGTGATTTGTGAGGATGAAAATATGCTCTGGCGCGACGAAGCCTTTGAGCCGCGCGATCGTCGCTTCGAGCAGCGATTGATCCGCGAACAGCGAGAGCAGCTGCTTCGGCCGGGACTTGCGGCTTAGCGGCCAAAAGCGTTCGCCGCTGCCGCCCGCGAGGATGAGTGCGTAAATTTCGGAGGGCATGCGAGGGGGAAAAACCTTCGGCTTGCGACGCGCTCTTGAAAAGAAGTTAGTGGCGCAGGCCGCACTTTCTTTTTAGAAACGGAGCACGCATATTTTCCCGATGAACCTCGTCCGAAAAACCGAATCGCTTTCCGTGGCCAGCCTGCTCGCCGTGACGCAGACCGCGCTCGGCTGCGGCTTGGGCCTGCTGGTGGCGAACAAACTTCCGCGTCCCGCGCGGCGCATCGTGGCCGCGACAATGATTTCCGTCGGCGCTATTTCGACGCTGCCGCTGCTCACCGAGTTGGTTTTGAAACGCTGGCGCGGGCCGGAAAGCGAGCGCGGAATGAGGAAGCGGCTGGAGCGGATTCGCGACGACTCGGGCATTGCGGATGAGTTGGACGAAGTGTTTTAGACGCTTCTCATTGAGTCTCGCGAAAGCAACTAATTTCCCTTCGCCCTCCGGGCGAGCAGAGAAGTTTACCTGCCGCGAAACTCAATTGGCGCCGTCGCTACTTCGCGTCCTTTTGCAGCCGCTTGAGTTTGCCCGCGACACTGACCCGGTTCGCGGAACTCATCCGGTCGGTAAATAAAATGCCGTTGAGATGATCGACTTCATGCTGCAACGCGCGCGCCAGCAGGCCGGTCGCCTCGAACTCGACTTCGCGTCCGTCGAGTAACATCGCGTGCGCGGTCACCGACGCGGCGCGCTCGATTTCGGAAGTGATTTCCGGAAAACTGAGGCAGCCTTCGGAACCGGTTTCGCGCAACCCGCCGAGGACCAGCTTCGGGTTGAGCAGACTCAGCGGCATCCACTTTTCCAGCGCGACGGGTTTGCCCTCCACGCTCATCGTGCTCGGCCGATCCTCCACGCCCAGGACATCGATCACCGCGAGTTGGAGTGCGCGCCCGACCTGCTGTGCGGCGAGGCCGACTCCGTTCGCGTGTTCCATCGTGTCGATCATGTCGCGCGCGAGTTCGCGGATTTCGGCGGTGATTTTGGCAATGGTCTTGCCCTTCGCGCGCAAGACCGGCGCGGGATATTTCTCGATCTTCAGGATCATTTTCTCTCAGCGGCGGCAGGTGCTTTCGTGAACGCCGGCAGACTCTTCACCCCCGCCAGTTTGAAGGCGTCGAGCACTTTGATCACCACCCCGAAATCCGCGTGCTCATCCGCCTGCATCGCGAACGCGCGATCCTTCATCTTCTTGATTTCGTCGCCCAACTTTTCGGCGGTCACTTTTTCGCCCGCGCCCATCGGCTTTTCATCGAGGAAAATGTTGTTCTTCGGATCGATGTAAAGAACGACGGACGCCTCGCTCGCCGTGCCCGGCTGCGTCACGGCGGTCTTCGATTCGGGCAAATTGATCACGACCTCCGGCTGATCTTTTTTGAACGTGGTGGTGACGACCAAAAAAATGACGAGGATCGCGAGGATATCGACCAGATTGATGATCATCACTGCGGGCATGCGCCGCTGCCGCGTG
>JANXWU010000052.1 GCA_025350985.1 Spartobacteria bacterium
TGATCATCCTGCTCGCCGTCCTTGCGCTCGTCGTCGTGAAAGCCCTCGCCGAAAGTCCCTGGGGCATTTTCACCGTCGGCGCGACCATCCCGATAGCCATGTTCATGGGCGGCTATCTGCGTTTCATCCGCGTCGGCAAAGTGCTGGAAATCTCCGTCGCCGGCGCGGTGCTGCTGCTGCTCGCGGTGTGGGGCGGGCAGTTCGTGCATTCCAATCCGTCCCTCGCGGCCATGTTCACGTTCAAAGCCGAACCGCTCGCGTGGACGATCATCGGCTACGGCCTGCTCGCCAGCGTCCTGCCGGTGTGGCTGCTGCTCGCGCCGCGCGATTACCTGAGCACTTTTATGAAACTCGGCACGATCTTCGCGCTCGTGCTCGGCGTCGCCCTCGTCCTGCCGGATTTGCAAATGCCCGCCGTCACCAAGTTCATCGACGGCACCGGCCCCGTCGTCGCCGGCAAATTGTTTCCGTTCTGTTTCATCACCATTGCCTGCGGCGCGATTTCCGGTTTTCACACGCTCATCGCCAGCGGCATCACGCCCAAAATCATCGTCGGCGAACGCGCCGCGCGCTCCGTCGGCTACGGCGCGATGTGCCTCGAATCGCTCGTCGCGATCATGGCGCTCATCGCCGCCTGCACCCTCGACCCCGGTGTTTATCTCGCGATGAATGTCAAAGGCGCGGGCGCGACGCCGGCCGCGGTCGTCGCCGACACTTTGGCCAAAGTGAACGCACAGGGCGCGCCCTTCGCGCTCGAGGGCGCGCGCATGACCGCGCTCGCGCAGGAGGTGGGCGAAACCACACTTTACGGGCGCACCGGCGGCGCGGCGACGCTCGCCGTGGGCATGGCAAACATCTTCTCGCGCGTCACGCACGGACGCTGGCTCGACCTCTGGTACCACTTCGCGATCATGTTCGAGGCGTTGTTTATTCTGACCACTCTCGACGCCGGCACGCGCGTCGGAAGGTATCTTTTGCAAGACGCGCTCGGCCACGTCTGGGCACCGCTCGGCGACACCCGCCGTCTCTTTTCCAACATTTTCGCCAGCGCCCTCATCGTCGTGGCGTGGGGCTATTTTTTAATCCAAGGCGTCCGCGACCCGCTCGGAGGCATCAACTCTTTGTGGCCGCTTTTCGGCATCGCCAACCAGCTCCTCGCCGCCATCGCCCTCTGCCTCGCGACGACGATCATCCTAAAAATGCAGATGCAAAGTAACGCAAGCTTCCAGCTTGCAACATCCGGCCCCGCGAGCTTTCAGCAAGGTAGCGCAAGCTTCCAGCTTGCCACATCCGACCCCGCGAGCTTTCAAACTTCCGAATCTGCCAGCCGGAGGCTCGGTCTCCAATTTGCAAGCTGGAAGCTCGCGCTACCTTGCATCACCCTCATCCCGCTCGTGTGGCTGCTGTCCGTGACCTTCACCGCCGGCTGGCAGAAAATTTTCGATTCATCGCCGAAGATCGGCTTTCTCGCCGCCGCCCGCGACCTCGACGCCAAGCTTCCGACGCTGGAAAAAGCCGTCACTGCGACCGCTGGCAATGATGCGGCATCAGTCGCCGCGCGCAAAGCCATCGCCGCCAATCGCACGCTGCATTTCAACAACCTGCTCGACGCCGCGGTCGCCAGCGCCTTCCTGATTTTGGTCACACTCATCGTCCTCATCGCCGTGCGGGAATGGATTTTACTCCTCGCCAAAAAGCGGCTCGCCGAACTCCGCGAATCCGAGCCCGTCTGGCTGCCCGCGCACGGCCTCGCCTCGGAAAAACCGATGAACCTCGCGAGCGCCATCGTGCTCGCTTTCGCGCTGGTGAAGGAACTTTCCGGCGAAGCGGGCGTCGAGCGCGAACAGCAAAAGATCGCTCAGCTCTGCAACTGTGAAAAGTCCGACGCCACCCGCGCGCAAGCCTACGTCGCCTTCACCACGCGCCGTTTCAAAAGCGTGAACCGCTGCTGCTGATTCGGAAGACAGCGCTGTGCGGCAGGCGCGGTCGCTTGATTTGGCGGCGCAGCAGCTTTGGAGTGCGGTGCGTCCTCGCGCCGCTTTCCACACGCAGCGATTCTTTTGGACGCCCTTCTCAGTCGATTCTGACTCCCTTAAAATAGCCGACTTTTAAAAATCAGGAGGCGGCAGAAACGGCCCCGCCAACGCCTACTCGCCCAAAATCTTTTCGCGCCCCACCGAGGCCGGCCCCTGCGGCCGCGCCGCGATTTTCTTCGCGAGCAAAAACTGCTCGCGCAACTGCGGCAGCAGTTTCTCCGCAAACGCTTTCACCTCCGCATCCGTCGATTGCGCCGCTGATTCGAGCTGCGCGATTTCGCCCGCCAGCACGCGGATCATTTCCTCCAGGCACGCCTGATCGAACGTCAGCCCCGGGTGCTTTGAAACCCGGTCGATCAACGCAATTTGTCCGCGGTTGGGCGTGGTCGTAACGGAGACGCCTTTTTTCGCCGTCACCATTTGCAATTCCGTTTTCGCCTCCGCATGGCTCGCCGCCACCGCTTCGCCGATCAGCTTCACCCCTTCGTCGCTGCCCCGCATTTTCGCCATTTCGCCGAGATTAGTTTGAAGAATAGCGGCATCGGCGATGGCCGTTAAAAATGCGAGATCCTTGCCGCCCATTTCGCTGCTCAAAAGCGCGGGCCGATCCGATTCCGCCACGCACAACAAGACGCCTGAAACAGTCAGCGAAAGAGCAACCAGAAAAGTGAAAGGCCGCGCGTGCATAGCGGAGAGACTCGTTGAGGCGGGGGCACGAGTAAAAGACTCATTTTCATCCACAGATTACGCAGATTTTCACAGATTATGTTTAACCTGAAGCAGTCACCGTTTCTAAAAATCTGGGGAATGGCACAGTTGGAAAAAACGTGATCTGTCCTTCTGAGCGAAGGCTTGGCGGAGTCGAAGAATCTCTTGAACCCATTTTCCGGCGTGTTCCCGAAATAGCCATTCCGTTTCAAAGGTAGATTCATGCCGGACGCAGGTTCT
>JANXWU010000115.1 GCA_025350985.1 Spartobacteria bacterium
CAAGGAAATCGCGCCGAAGATCGTGACCAAGAGCGGCATCATGCTCGGCCTCGGCGAGACGGAGCCGGAGATTTTCCAAACGATGGACGATCTGCGCGAGGCGAACGTGCAGGTGCTAACGATCGGCCAATACCTGCGGCCTTCGCCGGATCATCTCCCGGTGGTCGCCTACGTGCATCCCGACCAGTTCAAGGCCTACGAAGAAATCGCGTCCCGAAAAGGGTTCGAGTATGTGGCGTCCGGGCCGCTGGTGCGCAGTTCCTACCACGCCGCCGATTACCATCCCGTCATCCGATGACCGCGCCGCGCCCGCGCATCGACCGCACCAACGTCGCCGCGCTCATCCCCGCCTATTTTGAGGAACGCGCCATCGCCGACGTGGCCAAGCGCACGCTGGCGCAGCTCGACCACGTCCTCATCATCGATGACGGTTCGACCGACGCGACGACCGAACGCGCCCGAGCCGCCGGCGCGCAAGTCATCAAACACGAAGTCAATCGCGGCAAAGGCGGTGCGATCAAGACGGGCTTCAAGGCCTTGCTCGATACGTCCGCGGAATACATTTTGGTGCTGGATGCCGATGGCCAGCATTTGCCCGAGGAGATCGGGCGCTTTCTCGCCGAGGCGAACCAATCCGGCGCGCATCTCATCGTCGGTTCTCGGATGAGCGACACGCGAAAGATGCCGTTCGTCCGCCGGATGACGAACCGTTTCATGTCGTGGCTCATCAGCCGCGTGTGCGGCCAGCGCATCGCGGACAGCCAGAGCGGATTTCGCCTGATCCACCGCGCCGTCGTGCCTCACCTTTTTTGCGAGACGGAGGGCTACGACTACGAGAGCGAGATGATTTTCATCGCCGCGCGCGAAGGTTTCAAAATTTCGTCGGTGCCGATTTCGACGATCTACGGCGAGGAGGTCAGCAAAATCCATCCCGTGCGCGACACAATCAAGTTCTTCAAGCTGCTCGCCCGTTATCGCGACACGCCCGCTCGATAATCCTGGCGCAAAGACGGCCGCAGCTATTTCGGGGCGCTGAACTCGGCCTTCAATCGGTCCGCCAATTCCTTCACCTGCGGACCGCGCTTTTCCGCCATTTCGCTCTGGAGCTTTTCCTCGATCTTCCGGCGCTCCTGCGCATAGCGGCGGGTGAATTCCTCGCGCTTGCCCCCGTCCAGTGTCAGACCGGATTCCTGCAAAAGTTTTTCCACTTCCTGATGCGCCTGCCGCTGGCGAAACTCTTCGCGAACCCGTATCATTTCACGTTCTTCGGGCGGCATGTTTTGCCAGCGTTGAAAGTTTTCCTTGAACTTATCGCGCTGTGCCGGAGTCAGACGTTCCAGAAATTTCTTGGCTTCCTCCGAATCCGGGCCGGGCTTGGAATGAAGCGCCCCGCGTTTTTTCATCCACTCCTGGAAGTGCTGCCGGACGGATTCGCGAAGTTCGGGAGGCAGGGAATCAACGAACCGCGAAACCTCACGCCAGTCTCCGCCGCGCCCGGGATGATCGCCATTTCCACGGCTCGGTGGCGCGCCATCCGCACTCGCGGGCGGCTCGGCGGACGCCGGAATCTTTGGAGGCACCGGCACGTTTTCATCCGCCAATGCCAGCCGCGCGCACAACACGACGGCGCACACGGCGGCTACTCGGATGAATTTTCGAACCATATGGAATTGTTCTCCGAGGCCAGCAGAAAGTCGAGACGGGCGATGATTTCGTAGTCGGATTTGTCGGTCGTCTGCCGGGCAAGTTCGACGGCGGGAATCGGCGGACGACCAGTCTTAAAAATATGCACGGCACCCGCCATCGCCATCAAAGCGGCAGCTCCCAAGGCCGCGAAGGCCGCGAGGCGCCACCGGCGAGGTTGCCACAGACCGTGGCCGGTCGTTTCACGCATCCGAATTTCCCGCAAAACATTCCGCGCAAAAAACGGCGAAACTTCCGGCTTCGCGGCCTGGCCGAGCAGCTCCCATAAGTCGTCGCGTTCGTGGTCGGGATTCATTTCAGGAATGAAACCCAAACCTTGCCGCAAAGTTGCACGCGATTTTGCCACCGCTCTGGCAGCCCTCGCTCAAGCCTCGCGTGCTTCGAGGAACCCCTGCAACTGCCGGATGCGCGTCGGATGCCGCATTTTGCGCAAAGCCTTCGCCTCGATCTGCCGGATGCGCTCGCGTGTGACACGGAATTGCCGGCCCACTTCCTCCAGCGTGCGGCTGTAGCCATCGACGAGGCCAAACCGCTGTTCGAGCACCTGCCGCTCGCGCTCGGTGAGTGAGCAGAGCACGTCTTTGATTTTTTCTTTTAGCAGAACAATCGCGGTCATCTCGCTCGGATTTTCCGCGCCTTTGTCCTCGATGAAATCGCCGAAGCTCGTGTCGTCGCTGTCGCCGACGGGCGATTGCAGCGAGATCGGTTGCTGCGCCATTTTCAAAACGGCGCGCACGCGGCTGACGGGGAGCTGCAC
>JANXWU010000106.1 GCA_025350985.1 Spartobacteria bacterium
CGTCACGGTGCGCGAGGCCGCGCTGAAAATCAGCGAGTGGTTCAACCTTCCGCTCGGGGAAAAACCCGGTGCGGAAGACGAACGCAAAGAACCGCAGACGGAGAAACCGCAGGCGAAAGCGCCACCCGCGCCGAAACCGACCGCGGCAGGAACCGACACCGGGCCAAACAAACCGCTCGGCTTTGCGTTGCAGAACCTCGACACCGCGCATCCGTATCTCACGGAACGCGGATTGAGCGAAGCGACCATCGCCGAGTTTGGCATGGGCTATTGCGGCAAAGGCAGCATGACCGGGCGGGTCGTCATTCCGATTCACAACTCAGACGGCCAGCTTGTCGCCTATGCCGGGCGTTGGCCGGGCGAGCCGCCGGAGGACACGCCGAAATACAAATTGCCCGCGGGTTTTCGGAAGGCGCAGGAGCTTTTCAATCTCCACCGCGCACTCCGCGAATCGGGCGAAGCACCGCTCGTTATCGTTGAAGGATTCTTCGATTGTCTCGCGCTGTGGCAGCACGGCATCCGCCGCGTGGTCGCGCTCATGGGAAGTTCGTTATCGGCCCAACAGGAGGAGTCCATCGCGCGCACAGTGAACCCGCAGGGCTGCATCGTGCTCATGCTTGACGAGGACGACGCGGGACGCGAGGCGCGGAAGAAAATCACTCCACGACTCGCGGCGCATTGCTTCGTCCGAACCTTCCACTTTGAGAGCGAAGGGCAACAGCCCGACTCTCTCACGGCGGAACAACTCGTGCAGTTGCGCGGAGGTAGTCATGAGTCAGCTTGAACTTTTCTCGTGGCGACGATGCAAACCGCGAAAAGTTCGCGTGCCGTGCGAATGGAAAATCGTCTCCGTGCGGGAAATGCCCTCACCGGAAACGATGCCCGTCTGTGAGACGCCGCAGAACGCGGTTGATTACTGGCGGACACACATCGCGACCGGGCCGCACTTCAACCCGGAGTGCGAATGTTTTGCCATACTACTGCTCAACATTAGAAACCGCATTCGCGGGCATCATGTCGTTTCCACCGGCCTGCACAACGAGACGATGGCGCATCCGCGCGAGGTATTCCGGGCGGCGGTCATCGGCGCGGCTTACGCAGTCGTCTTGATGCACAATCATCCGAGCGGCGACCCCACGCCTTCGCAGGCGGATACGAAAGTTACGCGTCAACTTGTGGAAGGCGGGCGGATTCTCGGCGTGGTGGTGACCGACCACATCATCGTCGGTTACGACCGGCATTGTTCCTTGCGCGAGGTGGGCCTCATTTAGCCCGCACAAGAAGACCCCTTCGATTCGTTCGTCGGGGTCTTTCTTTTGTTTGCAGAGTCCGGCGCATGTCGCTACAAACCACGCGGTTGGCACGAGGGTTTCCTTTTTTATGAGCGCATCGGTTTCCATGGCACTGCCGCATTCACTCAGGCGTCGAGCTGAAATTGTCGGCGTCATTTGCGGCCTCATCTGTTTCTGCTTCGCTTTTTTCAGTGCGACATTGGGGCAGATGCTACCGACTGGGCCGCCGGCAGTGATATTGCCGCTTGTTCTGTTCAGTGCGTTTGCCGGGGTCCTCGCTTCGCTTATTAGGCATCCCGCAGATTCGCCTATGCTCGCGGCCTTCGCTCCGCGCGTTGGCATCCGCGCAGGCATTGTGACCACGCTTGTGGGAGGCGCATTGACCGTGTTCGCCGCGACCCTTCATTCTTTTGGCATCGGCCATCCCGGCAACGGAGAAATGCAGGTGAGCATTTTGGCGCTCGTCGTCCCTGCTTTGAGGCCGGTGCAAATACTCCTCATCGCGTTGCTTGGCTTTCCCCCTTCCGTGTTTTTCGGAATGGCTGCCGCGCTCATCACGGCGATGCTGCGGACGCCGCCGCCACCGTCCGCACCGAGCGCCGAGGGAGCAACCGCGAAACCGACTACGGGCCGGAACGGGCTCTTTTTCACCGTGCTTCTGCTTTCGATTTTCGGCTATCTCTCGCCTGTTGGGTTGCTTTTAATACCAAAGCCAAAGCCGGTTGCACGCATCGTCGCTCCTTACATTCCGCCCAAGCCCGCACCCACACCTGCGCCCGCCCCGAAATGGCACTACGAAAAGCCGGCGGATTTCGATACTGCCGACGCAGGGCGCATCGTTATCTCCGAGAGACGGATTTTAGGCGCAGCCGACAATACCCTGCCGGTCGCGATGTCGCCGGACGGTCGCCGGTTCGCCTACTACCAACGAGTCAACGGACTCGCATTGGAAATATGTGAAATGGAGACGCTTGACGTGGTGAAGCATATCGACGGAGTCGAGGAACCAAGCAGTCTTGTATGGTCGCCAGATTCCAAGATGCTGCTTTTTGTCATGGGCCATGACCCGAGACACTTGGAAGTTCTCGACACCGAAAACTGGCGTTCGATGCGCCTGCCTCAGCCGAAAAACGCGCGTGTGCCCGAAGGGGTTCCGCATTGGCTTAGTGCTCAGGAGGTTATTTTCTCGCAGGACAAGGACGCAGTGCAGTTGCTGAACCTCGACACCCTTCGAGTGGGACCTTCGGATGAGTCCGCAACATGGAAGGAAATGAGCAAGGAGCAGAAGGACGAAATCCGCTTTGGCTCCCGTACGAGTCTGCCTGAAAATTCCCGCTGACAGATGCGCCTTCATAACGCGGTGCGCAGCTATGATGTGCCCGTGAAAAGTTCCGATGATTGGTCGAGGAAAGAGTCCTTGCAGCTTGGTTTTCAGCATCCCCAACAATCCTCTCTATCCTTATTGCCATTAGCAGACGTGCATTTGCGCGACTCGTTGGTACCCACCAGCGACGGAACCAAACTCGTCCGTATCCGTGACGGTCAGGCCATTGTCTTTTTCTTTGGCGTCCGCTCGGAACGCCCAAGCCGGCTTAAAATTGCCATGCCGTCAGAGCCGGAGGCTTCGCTTACTGATGCGCTCACAAAACATGGAGTATGTGCCTTCATCTGTGCCCCGCTGATCAATCCGCTGAATGGAAAGACGGTTGGCCCTGATCGGGAGCGCGTAAAAGCGCTGGCACGGGTCTCAGAGTGGAACGGCAAGGACGCAGTCTTTTGGCTTGAGGAGAACTATCTCGGCGTGCAGCCCGGTGACGTGATCGCAGACCTTCATACATGGGAGCCACGACATCGCAACCAGAGCGCAGGAGAGCTAGGACGTGCTGAATGGTTTGCGGCAATCGAGACGATGGAGGCCGGGAGTTCGCCGCCCGCTCGTAACGATACGCCAAGCCTCAATCGCGAATTTCTGATTTCGTTCGATGTCCACCGCGGAGCCTATCAGGTGGAGAAGGTCATCGTGGCCCATTCTAACAAGCCCCAACCAGCCGCAACTCCTCAACCCGCACCAGTTATCGCACTAACACCACCGATTCAACAGCAAGCGCCCAAGGTCCACGTGGAGGACGCTTCAATAGCGATTGTTCGCCGATTCATGGTTGAACACTTCGATAGACC
>JANXWU010000139.1 GCA_025350985.1 Spartobacteria bacterium
GCGATGGGGCGGGTGATGAACGGCCCCGCCACCTCCGACCTTGCGCCGATTGAGCCGGAGTAAGCACCCACGTTTTGTTCGACGGCACGGGCGGCGTCGGCTAGGTTGCGCGGCTTTTTCCAATGCCCAAAGTCTTCATCAAAACCTACGGCTGCCAGATGAACGAGCGCGACTCGGAGCAGGTGGCGCAAATGCTCGTGGCACGCGGATATGAGCTGACGCCGCGCGAGGAAGAGGCGGATGCGATCCTGCTGAACACTTGCAGCGTGCGCGACATGGCCGAGCAAAAAGCCATCGGGAAAATGGGGATGATGGGCAAGTTGCGGGAGCGGAAGCCGGAACTCGTTTTTGGTTTTCTCGGCTGCATGGCGCAGAGCAGGGGGGCGGAGTTGGTGCGCGATCTGGCGCACGTCGATCTCGTCGTCGGCACGCAGAAGTTTCACCGCGTCGCCGATCATCTCGACGAGATTTTTGAAAAAAAGCGCGCGGCGAGAATGGACGATCCGCGGTTTTCCATTGTCGACGTGGCGGAGGAAGCGGAGTCGCAGGAGACGATCCGCGACCACGTTCTCGACGACGGGCAGGCGACGGCCTTCGTGTCGATCATGCAAGGGTGCAACATGCACTGCACGTTTTGCATCGTGCCGTTCACGCGGGGCGCGGAGCGTTCGCGGCGCATCGGGGAGATCGTGGACGAAGTGCGCGGGCTGGTGGCGCGCGGAGTGAAGGAGGTCACGCTGCTCGGGCAGATCGTGAATCTCTACGGGCGGCATGAGTTTGAAAAACGCGGCGGCATCAGTCCGTTCGTGCAGTTGCTCGAAGCGGTGAACGACGTGGAGGGTCTGGAGCGGCTGCGTTTCACCTCGCCGCATCCGATTGGATTTCACGAGGATTTGATCGAGGCGTTTGCGCGGCTGCCGAAGCTCGTCGAGCACGTCCATCTGCCGCTTCAATCGGGCTCGGATCGTCTGCTCAAGGCGATGCATCGCGGTTACACGGCGGCGAAATATTTTAGGCTGGTGGAGAAGCTGCGTGCCGTGCGTCCGGGCCTCGCGATCACGACCGATGTGATCGTCGGATTTCCCGGCGAGACCGAGGACGACTACGCCGAGACGCGCGCGCTCGTGGAGCGCATCGGCTTCGATAACGCGTTCATTTTTCGCTACTCAAAAAGACGGGACACGCCGGCCGCGGAGATGCCCGATCAAGTGCCGGAATCCGTGAAGGAAGCGCGCAACCGGGACTTGCTCGCGGTGATTGACGCGAGCGCGCGGAGTCGCCATGAGGCGCTGGTCGGCACGACGGTGGAGATCTTGTGCGAAGGCGCGAGCAAGACGAATCCCGACCGGCTGATGGGTCGCACGCGGACGAACAAGATCGTCGTGTTTGAAGGAAACGCGCGGCAGGTCGGACAGATATTTGACGTGAAAATAACGCGCACGACTGGCTTCACTCTTTACGGCACCCCGGCGCTTTTGTGAGGCGGCTGCACCGAGGTTCTGCTTGGCAACGCGCGCTTCCCGCCTAGAATTCGCGCGCTCATGATTTACACTTTTTTTTCACTGCGCACCGCCGGATTCGTTCTTGGCCTGGCGATGGTGCTCGCGCATATCCTGGCGCTGGTGAACGGGCCGGCGCTGCGGGCGTGGCTGACGCGGCTCCCGCGCTCGCGTCCCGCGGGAATCGCCCTGCTGTCGGTCGCGGGGGCATGGGCGTTCTGGCTCGTCGCGACGATGGATCTCGGCGAGTTCGACAAATATCGGACGCTGGGCAAAATCATCGTGCCGGTTGCGTATTTTTTAAGCCTGCAATTCGTCGATGAGTTTCTCGCCGTGCGCGCGGCGGGAATGCTTTGTCTGCTCGCGGCGGAACCGTTTTTGGAGGCGGCGTTTTTGCGGCCCGAAGTTAGCCGGTTGCTGGTGGTCGTCCTCGCTTACGCGTGGATCGTGCTGGGGATGTTTTGGGTGGGGACGCCCTACGTGATGCGCAATCAAATTGCCTGGATCACGCGAACTGCGGAGCGCTGGAAAGTAGGGTGCGTCGTCGGCATCGCGTACGGTGCGGCGATCCTGTTTTGCGCGACGGTCTTCTACGCATAAATCGGAACACTGCCTGCCAGGGCTGTGCGGCCGGCAGGCATCCGG
>JANXWU010000143.1 GCA_025350985.1 Spartobacteria bacterium
GCGTGGCTCCGCCCGCGAGCGAGGTCCATTTACGCTCGCCCCATTGAAAATCCACGGCTTCGTCGAGACGAAGCGTGAGCGTCGCGTGCGCGAGATCGCGAGGCGATCCTTGAAAAGTAAAGTTGCCATCCTTGATCGTTCCGCCCGTTTTTTCCTTCGTGCCACAAAACCTGCCGAGCGCGGCGACGGAGATTTGCGAGAAGCGCCCACTGGCCTCGAAGTTCAGATGCCTGCGGATGCGTCCATGGTTTTGCAATTCGCCGCGAATCGTGCCGCCAAAGGCCACGAGATCGTAATCCATCTTCGCACCTCCGTCGGCAAAACCGGCGAGGTCGGTGGAAAAAGTTTTCACGACGAGGTCGGAGTCGAGCGCCAGGCTGGCGACGGTGAGCTTTGATTCGTGCATGGCCGTGGTCCCGCGCACGTCGGAAAACGTTCGCCGCAGCCAGGGTTGAAGAATCTCAATCTTCTCGATTTTGATCGCGCCCGCGCCCAGTCCGCTGGCGGTGAAAGTGAGGCCGCTGACGCGCATGCCCTCTTCATCCCGGCCTAACTTCAGATTCGCCCGGCGCACTTCAATCTGCGAGGGCATGAATTTTTCCAGCCAGCCGCGCTGCGCCGCGTCGGGCTCCACGGAAAACTCGGGAGCGTCGCCGAGTCCGCCGGCGGGCGGCGCGTGAAAGCGCAGTTCGCCCTCGAAGCCATCGACGCGGAGGCGTTGAAACCATTTCATTCCACGCCGCAGCGTAAGGTTCTTCCAGGAGAATTCGGCATCGGCTCGAGCGATTAAAACTTTCGCTTCCGTGCCCGCCATCGGCGAACGCGAGTGGAGTTCAATTCCGGTGAAGCGAATCGGCTCGAACAGGCTTCCCTCGACTTCGTCGATCCTTAAATCGAGCCCGTGACGCGCGGCCTCCCATTCCAGTGCTTCGCGCACGAGAAACTGAAAAGACGGGGGATAAAGCACGGCGGCCACCGCGAGCACAAACAGCAGGACGGACATCGTCCGCCATCGCACGCGGCGACGCATCGGCGGGGAGGTTTTGGTTTTGGTCGGGCCGAAATGCATGCCGTCGCGGATCAATCGGACTTACCCGGCGGGTGTGCTATTCAAGAAAAATAATTCCGAGCGATGAACCGTCCATTACGCCGGGCGCCCGGCGAAGCCTCGGCGTCAGATCACTGTGTCGGTCGGCTGGGGATGATGCGGATGCGGCGCTGTCCGCCGTGACTATCACCCGGCCCCCGTCCGCCGGGCTGCTGTGTTTCCACTGGACCCGAGACCTGCGGAAAATTCGAGGGGGCCGGCGCGACGGTGGTGGCTGCGCCGGGAGGCAGCGCGATGGCGCGGGGACCGTTGTGACCGGAATGGCTGGAATGACCAGGCATGGGGATGGGTGCGGCGGGTTTTTGAATGACCGATTGGTCAAACTCGATCACCGCCGTTTCCGTGCCTTTGCGCAACGTCACTTTGCTTCTGCCGACCTGCTCGACCCACTGCACATTCACCAGCGTGATGCCGTCCGGACCCGAGTCGCTGGCGGATATGGAAAAGCTTTGCGACTGATCGCGAGTGCGCACGGTCACCAGATCGCCCTCGCCGATTTTCGCGATGCCGGAGACGTAGAGGTTGGCGGCGAAAGGCGGGGTCGGCGCTTCGGCGGGCTCGGAGGGAGTCGCGAGCGCGAACGGCGACTTGCGGAGCATTTTTTCGTAGCGCGCAATCGGCAAGGACGCAGGAATTTCGGCAGCTTCCGAAGTGCACAACGAACCGAAAAGCAGCACCGCAGGAATGAATCGCGTGGTCATAGAAGAGGTGAAATCAACCACGGAAAAGCCCGTTTGTCGAGCGAGTCATCGGCTCAAGGAAGCGGGAAGCGCGCGGTTAATTTCCGCACTTCACTCCGCACGGCTTCGAGCTTGGCGGCGTCGTGTTGGTGCAACAAAGCTTCGTGAAGCAGGTCGGCGATTTCCATCATCTCCTCCTCTTTCATGCCGCGGGTGGTCACCGCGGGCGTGCCGACGCGAATGCCGCCGGCCTTGGAAATAGGCAGCGTGTCGAACGGGATGCCGTTCTTGTTCACAGTGATGCCCGCGTGGTCGAGCGTTTCTTGAGCCGTCTTGCCGTCGAGTTGCATGGGGCGCAAATCGACCAGCATCAGGTGATTGTCCGTGCCGCCGCTGACGATCCGATAGCCGTTTTTTGCGAGCCGAGCCGCCATCGCTTTGGCGTTCGAGACGATCTGTTGCTGATAGGTTTTGAACGCCGGCTGGAGCGCTTCCAGAAAACAAACTGCCTTCGCCGCGATGACGTGTTGCAGCGGGCCGCCCTGGATGCCGGGAAAGAGCGACGCGTCGATTTGCTTCGCATATTTTTCCTTCGCCATGATCACGCCCGCGCGCGGGCCGCGGAGGCTTTTGTGCGTCGTCGTCGTGACAAAATCCGCGTGCGCAATCGGCGACGGATGTACGCCCGCCGCGACGAGCCCGGCGATGTGCGCCATGTCCACGAAAAGATACGCGCCGACCGATTGCGCGATCTGCGCCATGCGCTCCCAGTCGATCACACGCGAGTACGCACTCGCGCCGGCCGTGATCATTTTCGGCTGAAACTCGGACGCGTGTGTTTGCAGCGCGTCGTAGTCGATGCGCTCATCTTTCTGGCTCACGCCGTAGTGCGAGACTTGGTAAAACTTGCCGCTGAAATTCGCCTTGTGCCCGTGGGTGAGATGGCCGCCGTGCGCGAGATCCATCGTCAGGATTTTGTCGCCCGGTTGGAGCACGGAAAAATAAACCGCCATGTTCGCCTGACTGCCGGAGTGGGGCTGGACGTTCGCGTATTCCGCGCCGAAAAGTTTTTTGCAACGGTCGATCGCGAGATGTTCGACCACATCGACATTTTCGCAGCCGCCGTACCAGCGACGGCCCGGATAACCCTCGGCATATTTGTTCGTGAGACACGAGCCCTGCGCCTCCATCACGGCGCGGCTGGTGAAATTTTCACTGGCGATCAGCTCGATGTTTTCAAACTGCCGCTTCTCCTCCGCCATGATCGCCGCGTGAATCTCTGGATCGGTTTCCGAAAGCGACACGCTCGCCGAAAACGCCTCGGCGATGTGGTCGAGTTTTTCGACGCGACGCTGATGCCGCCCCCCTTCAAAACTGGTTTCCACAAACACCTCCACAATTTTACGGGCCTGGTCGTCGCTGACTTCTTTCGCGGCCAGGCAGAGCACGTTCGAGTTGTTGTGGCGGCGGGTCATTTCCGCGTCCTCGACGGTGCTGACCAGCGCCGCGCGGATGTGCGGATACCGGTTCGCGGCGATGCTCATGCCGATGCCGCTTTTGCACAGGAGGATGCCGTAGTCGCTGCGTCCCGCGACGATTTCCTTGCAGACCGCGTCGGCGTAATCGGGGTAGTCCACCGACTCCTCGGAGAAACTCCCGAAGTCGGAAACGATGTGGCCTTTGTCGGCCAGGAACGACTGAACTTTGCGCTTGAGTTCAAAGCCGCCGTGATCGCCGCCGAGGGCGATGCGGAGCGGCTTGGTGGTGGAGTCGGTGGGCGGGTTCATGGCGGAGGGCGGTGAGGTTTTGTCGATGAACGCGAGGACGCTTGGCAGGGCTTTTTTAATCACGTCGCGCGCCCGCACGTACACGTCGAAGCTCTGGCCGATCGGGTCGGTCACATCGAGCGAGCGGCGGGCGAGTTCCTCGTCGAATTCGCAGAGCAAATACGTCTTGTCCGCGATCTGCGGCAGCGCCATGTGGATCGTATCGAGGTGCATCCGCGTCATCACGAAAATGTAGTCGGCGCGCTCCGCGAGTTCGTCGGTGAGCGGACGGCTGCGAATGCTTTTGATGTCCACGCCCAGAGGCCGGAGCGCATCGAGCGAATACTGGCTGGGCGACTGCCCAAAGCTCGCGCCCAACCCGGCGGAAGCCACCTCGATGTCGGTGCGATCCTTCACCATGTCGCGGAAAAGACCTTCCGCCATCGGGCTGCGGCAGATGTTTCCGGTGCAGATGAAAAGGACGAGTTTTGCCGCGGCCATGCTGTGAAAAAAGAGCCCGTAAGATACAAGCCGCCACCGGCAAGTCAACGCGCGGCGGGCAATGTCTCAGTTTGAAAGGCGCGTGTCATTCTGAGCGCAGTGGAGGGAGTACAGCGACCGAAACGCAGTCGAAGAATCTCTTGCGCTTTCCCAGAAAGCGGCGCGCCCGAATTGGTCCAAGAGATTCTTCGACTCCGCCAAGCCTTCGCTCAGAATGACGCGCGCTTTTCAAACGGTGCTACGACCGGGCGCGCGCCCTTTCCCACTTGTCGGCTGCAATCGGGATCGCTATCGTCCGAGCTTTGCCCAGCGTGAATCTGACGCCTGAAAACCTTGCGGAATTATTTCGGTTTGCGCTGCTGCTCACCGGGGACGCCGACGCGGCTTCCGACGTGGTGGCCGGCGCGGTGGAGCAAATCCCCGACGAGTTCACGCAACTGCGCGGCGAGAAATCCGGGGCCGTCTGGTTGCTGCGAAAAATCCGCGAACGCTCGGTCGTGTCGCCCGGCAGACTGCGGGTGCCACTGGAGAAATCCGAAGTGGAGAGCGGCGAGGACGACGTGGGCGATGTGGCGGCCTTCCATTCGCTGCTGCAAAATCTCGGCGGAGATGGAACGAAATCCGTCTTCGCGGAGCGCTTCGCCACGCTGGCCGAGCCGGGCCGCAGCGTTCTCGCGCTCTTTTATCTCGACCTGCTGGACTTGCGCGAGATGTCGCAATTTTTCGCCCTGAGCCTGGAGGAGCTGTCGGCGGAAGTGACGGACGCGCGCAAAGGCCTGCGGGAGGCGCTCGCGCGATGAACGCGAAGACGGCCGCGATTTTCCTGCGCCTGCACCGCCCCGACCGCTCCGGAGCGGAGGATGGACGAGTGGCAAAGGCGGTGCGTTTCGCCGAGCGTGATCCCGCCCTGCGCGAGGCCTTGGCGCGGCAGCGCGAATTTGATCACGACACCCGCGAGGCCATCCGCGCCCTCATCCCGCCCGACACGCTCCAGCCGCGCCTGCGCGAACTGCGCGCGCACCCTGCGGCGAAGAAACTCGACTGGCGCACGGTTTTGAAGCAGCCGGCTTTTCTGGGCGTGGTCATTGCGCTGATTGCGCTGGGCTGGGTCTTGGCGCGGGCGTGGCGCGAGCGGCAGGAAAATTTTCCCGGACGCGAAGCCGTCGAGCACATGCTGGCTCTGAACGACAAGCTCGAGAGCAAGGACTTTGAACAGGTGTCGATGTCCGCCGCGGAACTCGGCGATTGGCTCATGCTGAAAAAACTCGACGGTTACGCGATGCCGCCGGAATTCGGGGCGTTTCGCGTGCTCGGCTGCCGCGTGTTCCGGCCCGAAGGCCACGCCGTCGCGCAGGTGGCCGCGCAAAAGGACGCGGAGAACCAGATGCTTTTTTACATTTTTCGCGCCAGCGATTTCGGCGTGAAGCTCGAGGAAAAGCACTGGCGCATCTTCACCGAAAACGAGTGGGCCGCCGCGGCGCGCACCGATGGCGCGAACGTGTGCATGGTCGCGTTCAAAGGCGACGAGGACGATATGGAAAAGTTCCTCGCGACGCTGAAACGGCGGAAGTAAGCCGATTCGCGGTTGCGTTCGCCGGGACGTTTCACCAACGTGACCGCACACATGGGTTCGACTTTTTTCATCACCACCGCCATCGATTACACCAACGGCGCGCCACACATCGGGCACGCCTACGAGAAGATTCTTGCCGACGTGATCGCGCGTTATCGCCGGTTGAAAGGCGAGGAGGTTTTCTTTCTCACCGGCGTCGATCAGCACGGGCAGAAGGTGCAGCAGTCGGCGGAAAAACAGGGCGTCGCGCCGCAGGAGTTTGTCGATGAACTCACGAAAAAATTCGTCGCGTTGTGGGACAAACTCGACGTGCGTTACGACGCGTGGGCCGCGACGACTGACCCGCTTCACCAGAAATGTGTGCGTGCCAATCTGCAGAAGCTCTGGGATGAAAAAGATCCCGCGACCGGCGAGAGCCGCTGGCTTTATAAAAAGACCGAGCGCGGCTGGTATTCGGTGCGACAGGAGCAATTCCTCACCGACAAAGAGCGTGCAGCCGACGGTGAGTTTGGCCCCGAGTGGCAGCCGGTCGAGGAGCGTAAGGAGGAAAATTTCTACTTTCGTCTGAAGGAGCACAAGCAGTGGCTGCTCGATTTCATCGACAAACGCAGCGCCGAAAAAAAACCGTTCGTCGTTCCCGATTTTCGCGTCGCGGAACTGCGTAACGCGGTCGAAAAACTCGAGGGCGACCTTTGCATCTCACGTCCCGCCTCGCGCTTGAAGTGGGGCATTCCGTTCCCCGAAAGCTTCGGCGCAGGCTTCGTGACCTACGTCTGGTTCGACGCGCTCGTGAACTACATCAGCTTCGTCCCGGGCCATGACCCGAATTTTGCCCAACGATCCGGGGGCCCCGCGGAGAAGACTCCCGGCACCTTGTCCTTCGCCGACTGGTGGCCGCCGCTCCACGTCATCGGCAAGGACATCCTCATCCCCGCCCACGGCGTCTATTGGCCCGTCATGCTCAAGGCGCTCGGCTTTGCGGATGAGGAAATGCCGACGCTCCTCGTCCACGGCTGGTGGAACATCTCCGGCGCGAAGATGAGCAAGAGCCTCGGTAACGTCATCGACCCCGACGTGCTGGCCGACAAATACGGCGCAGAAGCCGTGCGCTACTATCTCGTGAGCGACATCGCCACCGGCAAGGACGCCGACTTCTCCGAGGAACGGCTTATCCAGCGCTACAACACCGACCTCGCCAATGGCCTTGGCAACCTGCTCAACCGGTCGCTGAACATGGCGGCGAAGTATCGGGAGGGGAAACTGCGGTTGATCGAGTCAAAAGGAGTCTTCCTCGAAGGCGTCGAGCTACATGGTAACCCAATACAAGATGGCTGGAACGACATCTTCGATGGGCCGGACGGGCGGCAGGTAAGCCTTTATTCGCTCCGGGAGGATATCGCCAATCGGGTGGGGCATTTCGAGGGTGCAATGGGAACCTATCAAGTGCATCATGCGTTCCTGCTAGCAATGGCAGTAGCGGTGGACTGCAATGACATTATTGATCGTGCCGCCCCTTGGAAGCTTGCGAAGGATTCATCGAAAGCTGAACAGCTTGATTTGGTCCTCTACACCCTCGCCGAGTCCCTCCGCATCATTGCCATCCTCCTCTCGCCGGTCTTGCCGAAGGCGGCGCATGGCATCTTTGACCAGCTCAATTGGAAGATGGACCTCTCCCCCGGAGGGACGCGCTCCGGCGCGTCCCCATCTGATGGCGACGCGAGGGCCCATCCCGCAGAAGTGGGACGCGCAGGAGCGTGTCCCTCCGAGGATCGTTTCCGCCTCGCCGACGCCACTTGGGGCGGCCTGCCCGATGGCCACCATCTCG
>JANXWU010000151.1 GCA_025350985.1 Spartobacteria bacterium
CGAGGTCGGAATGCTGGCGCAAACCTTTCGCCGGATGATCGAGAATCTGTCCGCGATGACGCAGGAAATCCGCGGCGGCGTGAACGTGATCGCCTCCACCGCGAGCGAGATCATGGCTTCGACGGCGGAGCTCGCGTCGAGCGCGGCGGAGACGGCGACGGCCATCGCCGAGACGACGGCGACGGTGGAAGAGGTCAAGCAGACCTCGCAAGTCTCCACGGAAAAAGCGACCGGGCTCGCGGCGAACGCGCAGAAGACTTCGACGATTTCCGACGGCGGCAAGCAGGCGGTGGCCGAAGCCATCGCGGGGATGGGCCGCATTCGGACGCAGATGGACGGGCTCGCGGAAAGTGTGGTGCGGCTGAGCGAGCAGAGCCAGGCGATTGGCGAGATTATCGCCAGCGTCGATGACCTCGCCGCGCAGTCGAATCTGCTCGCGGTGAACGCGGCGATCGAGGCGGCGAAGGCGGGCGAGCATGGGCGGGGTTTCGGGGTGGTGGCGCAGGAAGTGAAAAGTCTCGCGGAGCAATCCCGGCAGGCGACGACCCAAGTGCGTTCCATTTTAAGCGAGATCCAAAAGGCGACCGGCAACGCCGTGATGGCGACCGAACAAAGCAGCAACGCGGTGGAAAGCGGCGTGCGGCAATCGACGGCGGCGGGCGATTCCATCCGGCAGCTCGCGCAGAACGTGGACGCCGCCGCGCAAGCCGCGACGCAGATTGCGGCGACGAGCCAGCAGCAGTTTGTGGGAATGGATCAGGTGGCGCAGGCGATGGAGAACATCAAGCTGGCGAGCACGCAGGTCGTCGCGAGCACGCGGCAGGCGGAGACGGCGGCGCAGAGCCTGCACGACCTCGGCCAGAAACTGAAAGAGCTGGTCGGACGATTCAAAATCTAGCGCCATGCCAATGCCCGATGAGGAATTTTTGCAGAGGTTGCGCGAGGCCTTCGCGGTCGAGGCGGAGGAGCACTTGCAGGCGATCAACTCCGGTCTGCTGGAGCTGGAAAAAACTCCAGCGCCGGAAGTGAGGGACCGAATCGTGGAGACGATTTTTCGCGAGGCGCACAGCTTGAAAGGCGCGGCGCGCGCGGTCAACCGCCACGACATCGAGTCGCTCTGCCAGGCGTTGGAGCAGGTTTTTTCCGCGTGGAAACGGCGGGAGGCCGGTGTCGCGACCGGAGCGTTTGACCTGTTGAACAAGGCTGCGGATTTGCTCGCACGATTGCTGACGCTGCCGGATTCCGCGCAGTCGGAGTCGGACAAACATCAAATCTCCACGCTGGCCGGACAGCTCACCAGACTGGTCGCGGCGGACGTGGCCGTGCCCAGCTTTCCGCCGGCCGCCCCCGAAATCGCCGTCATCGAACCGTCAGCCGCCGAAGTTCCCGATGCACCCCTTCACCCCGTCCGGGCGCTCGGTCCCGAGACGGTGCGTGTCTCGATGGCGAAGCTCGATTCGCTGCTTTTGCAGGCGGAGGAAATGGTCGCGGTAAAGCTCACCGCGGCTCAGCACGCGACGGACTTGCGCGCCGTCGGCGAGGCGATGAAAGGCTGGCGCAAAGAATGGGCCAAGACTTCCGCCGACATGGGGGCGTTGCATTCCGCGATCGGGGCGAGGAAGGAGCAGAAGACGCCGACGACGCGGATGCTGGATTTTTTGGAATGGAACCAGAGCTACATGCATTCGCTCGAAGGCAAACTCGCGGGTCTCGCGAAGGCCGCGGAGTCTAGCCGCCGCTCGATGGCGGGGATGGTGGACGAACTGCTCGGTGACGCGAAAAAACTGGTGATGCTGCCGTTTGCCACGCTGCTCGATGTGTTTCCAAAACTGGTGCGCGATCTCGCGCGCGACGAGGGCAAGGAAATAGAACTGGCCATCGCCGGTCGTGACGTGGAAATCGACAAGCGCATTCTGGAGGAGATGAAGGATCCGCTGATTCATCTCGTGCGCAATGCGATCGATCACGGCTTGGAAAAGCCCGGCGTGCGCACGCAGAAACAAAAGCCCGCGCGAGGGACGCTGAGGATTTCGGTTGCGCAGACCGAGGGGAACAAAGTTGAAATCCGGGTGAGCGACGACGGTGAGGGGATCGATGCGGCGGAGGTGAAAAAATCCGCGTTGAAAAAAAATCTGCTGACCGCGGAGGAGGCCGCGCATTTCGGCGAGCGCGAGGCACTGGCGCTCATCTTCAAGTCCGATGTGTCCACGAGTCCGATCGTCACGGAAATTTCCGGTCGTGGGCTGGGGCTGGCGATCGTCGCCGAAAAAGTGGAGCAGCTCGGCGGGACGGTGGCGGTCGAGACGAAGCTGGGTGCGGGGACCACGTTTCGGATTTTGCTGCCGGTGACGCTGGCGACTTTCCAAGGCCTGCTCGTGCGCGTGGCGGAACAGATTTTTGTCATCCCCGTCGCGCAGGTTGATCGCCTCGTGCGCGTCCCGCGCGACGACATCAAAACGGTGGAAAATCGGGAGACGATCGCCTTCGATGGCCGGGCGGTTTCGCTGGCCTGGCTGGGCGACGTGCTCGAGCTTCCGCGCCGGGTGCAAAACGAGGAGGAGCGCGCGCAGGCCGTCGTGCTCGGCGCGGGCGCGGGGCGCATCGCGTTTCTCGTCGATGAAGTGCTGAACGAGCAGGAAGTGCTGGTGAAAAATTTGCGGAAACCGCTTGTGCGCGTGCGCAACGTGGCCGCGGCGACCGTGCTCGGCTCGGGAAAACCGGCGCTCATTTTGAACGTGCCCGATTTGCTGAAGTCCGCGACGAAATCATCGCGCGCCACCGCTCCCGCCGCGTCGTCCGGCGAACGGCGCGCGCAGTCGCTGCTCGTGGTCGAGGATTCGATCACTTCGAGGATGCTGTTAAAAAACATCCTCGAATCCGCGGGCTATCTGGTGAAAACGGCGATCGACGGGGTGGAGGGATTGACCGCGCTGAAGTCGCAGCATTTCGATCTCGTCGTGTCGGATGTTGAAATGCCGCGCATGGACGGCTTCGAGCTCACGGCGAAAATTCGCGCCGACAAAAAGCTCGCGGAGCTGCCGCTGGTGCTGGTGACTGCGCTCGACTCGCGCGAGCATCGCGAACGCGGCATCGACGTGGGCGCGAATGCGTACATCGTGAAAAGCAGCTTCGACCAAAGCAACCTGCTGGAGGTCATTCGCAAACTGATATGAAGCACTCTGGAAAAATTCGCGTGTTCATCGTCGATGATTCGACGGTGGTGCGGCAGCTTTTGGTCAGCGTGCTCGGAAGCGATCCCGCGATTGAAATTGTCGGCACCGCGAAGAATGGCGCGGAGGCGGTCGCCGCGCTCGCGACGACCGCCGCCGACGTGGTGACGATGGATGTCCACATGCCGAAGATGGATGGCTTCGAGGCGACGCGGCAAATCATGGAAACGCAGCCCGTGCCGATCGTCATCGTGACGGCGAGCGCGAATCCGCGTGACGTGGCGACGAGTTTCCGCGCGATGGAAGCGGGTGCGGTGGCGATCATGGACACGCCGGTGGGCCCGCGCCACGAGGAGTTCGACGAGATGTGCGCGAAGCTTGTGCAAACGGTGAAGCTGATGTCCGAGGTGCGCGTCGTCCGCCGCACCGCGCGCTCCCGCGCCACCGCGCCGCCTCCGGCTCCCGCAAAAAATGTCGCCGCGATCCCGCGCGAAACCAGGCTTGTGGCCATCGGCGCGTCCACCGGCGGCCCGCCCGTGCTGCGGACCATTCTCGCGCGCCTAACGAAAAATTTTCCCGCGCCGGTGCTGGTGGTGCAGCACATCACGGCCGGGTTCACCCAAGGAATGGCAGAGTGGCTCACGCAAGCGACTGGCATGCCGGTGCGCCTCGCGCAACGCGGCGATTTGCCGCTGCCTGGGCAGGTTTATCTCGCACCCGATTCTTTCCACATGACCGTGGAAAAGAGCGGACGGATCGCGCTCGACGCTGATCCGCCGGAGCACGGGTTGCGTCCGTGCGTCTCGAAATTATTTCGTTCCGTGGCCGACGTTTTTGGAGCGAATGCCGTGGGCGTGCTGCTCACGGGCATGGGCTGCGACGGGGCGGACGAACTTTTGCGCATGCGCGAAAAGGGAGCGGTGACGTTTGCGCAAGACGCGGAAAGTTCGGTCGTGTTCGGGATGCCGGGCGAGGCCGTAAAACTGAATGCCGCGACCTACATTTTCCCGCCCGAGCGCATCGCCGCGGCGCTCTGTGTCTTCGTAAATAAAACCATCTCGGGCCGGATTTCGGCCGGGGATTTGGAGGCCATGATGAGCCATGGAAATTGATCCGAATGTGGACAATCACCAGGTGGAAATCCTGATCGTCGAAGACAGCCCGACGCAGGCGTTGCTCCTGGAAAACATTCTGGAAAAGCACGGCTATCAAGTCTTCCTCGCGCGCGATGGACGGATGGCGCTGGAGTTATTGCAGAAGAAAATACCGACGCTCGTCATCACGGACATCCAGATGCCGGGAATGGACGGTTACGAACTCTGCCACGCCATCAAATCCGACCCCGCCCTGAAGAGCCTGCCGGTCATATTGCTGACCTCGCTCTCCGCCCCGCAGGACATCGTGCGCGGCCTCGAATGCGGCGCGGACAATTTCGTCGTGAAGCCGTACGAGGAGGAGTTTCTGCTCTCGCGCATCCATTTCATCCTCGCGAACCAGGAGCTCCGAAAAACGGCCTGCGCGGAAATGGGCATCGCGATTTTCTTTGCGGGCGAAAAGTATTTCATCACCTCGGACCGGCTGCAGATTTTGAATCTGCTGCTGTCCACCTACGAGACGGCGCTGCTGCGCAACTCCGAACTCGCGCAGGCCCGCGAAGCGATTGAGGAAAAGGCGCAGGAATTGACGCGCTCGAATGACGAGCTCGAGCAGTTCGCCTACGTCGTTTCCCATGACTTGCAGGAGCCGTTGCGGATGGTCGAGAGCTACCTCCGCCTCATCGAAAAACGCTACGCGGGAAAACTCGACGAGGCCGGGCACGAATTTATCGCCTTCGCGGTGGACGGCGCAAAGCGGATGCAGACGCTCATCCACGATCTCATCACCTACTCGCGCGTCGGCACGCGGGGAAAGGCCTTTTCAGCCACCGACCTTGAGAGCGTGCTCGCCGATGCGCTCGCCAATCTGAAAATCGCGCTGGAGGAATGTGGCGGCAAAGTCACGCACGACGCGCTGCCCAGCCTCTCCGCCGACCCAACGCAACTGCTCCAGCTTTTCCAAAACCTCATCGGCAACGCGATCAAGTTCCGGCGCGCTGACACTTCGCCAGCCATCCACGTTTCCGCGGAAAAACAGGGAGCGAAATGGCTCTTTGGTATCCGTGACAACGGCATCGGCATCGACCCGCAATTTTTCGACCGCATCTTCGTCGTCTTTCAGCGACTGCACGAACGGCACGATTATCCCGGCACCGGCATCGGGCTGGCAGTGTGTAAAAAAATCGTCGAGCGTCACGGGGGCCGGATTTGGGTGGAGTCAAAGCCGGGCGAGGGAACGACATTTTTCTTCACGATTCCCGAGCGGTGAGCCTCCCCAAATATGCGTGAGAAAAATTCCGACGTTCCGGCGAAAAGCGCGTCCGGGCATGACTCGGCCACCGTCGCGCAACGGCCAACCCCCGCCGATGCGGGTGCGCCGATCAGCCCACCCGCGCCCAATTCTGATGCCGATCAACAGAACCCGACCGCCGGCGCGCAACCGCCGACCGAGGATGAGGCAGCGACCATTGCCAAACCGTCCCGCGTCGCTGCCGGCATGTCCGCCGTTTATCAAACCACCCGGTTTGCGCTGCGCGAAATGGGACTGGCGCGCGGCCTGCGCACGCTGCTCGCGGTCAACCAGAAGTCCGGCTTCGACTGCCAAAGCTGCGCGTGGCCAAGTCCCGACGACGACCGGCACGTCGCGGAATTTTGCGAGAATGGCGCGAAGGCGATTGCCGATGAGGCCACGACGAAGCGTCTCACCGCCGATTTTTTTCGCGAACATTCGCTCGTGGATTTGCGGGCGCGCAGCGATTTCTGGCTCGGCCAGCAGGGCCGGCTCACGGAACCGTTAATCAAGAATCCAGGCGCGACGCACTACGAGCCCATCCCGTGGGATCGAGCATTTGAGCGGATCGCGGAGGAGTTGAACGCCCTGCCCACCCCGCACGCCGCCGCCTTTTACACCAGTGGAAGGACGAGCAACGAAGCCGCGTTCCTGTGGCAGCTTTTCGTCCGGCAGTTCGGCACGAACAATCTGCCCGACTGCTCGAACATGTGCCACGAATCCAGCGGCGTGGCGATGAACGAGGCCATCGGTATCGGCAAAGGGTGCGTGACTCTGGCCGACTTCGACTGCACGGACGCGATCTTCATCATCGGCCAAAATCCGGGCACCAATCACCCGCGCATGCTCACGAGTTTGCAGCGGGCGAAGCAGGGTCGCGACGGCGGGACCGGCGCAAAAATTGTCTCGATCAACCCGCTGCCGGAGGTGGGAAATTTTCGCTTCAAGAATCCACAGGAGTTCAAGAATCCGCTGCGCGCCGCCGCGGTCATTCTGGGCGGTGGAACCACCCTGAGCGACCTCTGGCTGCCCGTGCGCATCAACGGCGATGTCGCAGTGATGAAGGGCCTGATGAAGGAAATGCTGGCCGAGGAGGACGCGAAGCCAGGCAGTGTTTTAGACGGGGAATTCATCCGCGAGCACACGGTGGGTTTCGACGAACTGATCGCTGACCTGCGGGCCGCTAGTTGGGACGACATTCTCGCGAGCAGCGGAGTGACGCGCGCGCAGATTCGCGCTGCGGCGGAAATTGCGATGAAGGCGAAGCGGATCATTTGTTGCTGGGCCATGGGGTTGACCCAGCACAAAAACGCGGTGGGCACCATCCAGCAGGTCATGAACTTTTTGCTGTTGGGCGGCAACATCGGCCGGCCCGGGGCAGGGCCATGCCCGGTGCGCGGCCACTCCAATGTGCAGGGCGACCGGACGATGGGCATCTGGGAACGAATGAACGACGCGTTCATGGAAAAACTCGGCGGCGAATTTGGATTCAGTCCGCCGCGCGAGCACGGCGCGGACACCGTGGAGACGATCAAGCAAATGCACGACGGCGTGATTCGCGTCTTCCTCGGCATGGGCGGAAATTTTCTCTCCGCGACCCCGGACACCGAATACACCGCGAAGGCGCTGCAACGCTGCCGGCTCACCGCGCACGTCGCGATCAAACTCAACCGCTCGCATCTCATCACTGGCGAAACGGGGTTGATCCTGCCCTGCCTGGGCCGTTCGGAAATCGACCGGCAGGCGGGCGGGGAACAATTCGTCACGGTCGAGGATTCGATGGGGATCATCAATGCGTCGCGTGGTTTGATTGAACCGGCGGGCGAACATTTGCGCAGCGAAGTAGCCATCGTCGCCGGACTCGCGTGCGCCACCCTCGGCGGGCGGACACGCATTGATTGGGCAGGACTCTCCGCCGATTACAGCCGCATTCGCGATCACATCGAGCGTGTCATTCCTGGCTTCGAGAACTTCAACGAGCGCATCGCGAAAGACGTCTTTTATTTGCCCAATGCGGCGCGCGACGCGCGTAAGTTTAACAACGACATCGGCAGGGCGAAGTTCACGATTGAGCCCATCCCGCTCCACGAGCTAGCCGCCGGTCATTACATCATGATGACGATCCGCTCGCACGATCAGTTCAACACGCACATTTATGGGTTGGACGACCGTTATCGCGGCATCTATAACGGACGGCGCGTGATCTTTATGAACCCGGACGACGTGGAGCAGGCGGGCTTGCAACAAGGACAACTCGTCGATCTGACCAGCCATTTTGGAGATGGTGAAGAACGGCTGGCCCGGCACTTTGTCGTCGCTCCTTACACCATCCCGCGCGGTTGCACGGCGACTTACTTTCCCGAGGCCAATGTGCTCGTGCCGATTAACAGTGTCGCGGCGCGTTCCAATACTCCGACGAGTAAGTTCGTCGTCATCACCATCGCGCCTTCGCCCGAGGCGGCTGTCGTTGTAAACGAACTCCAAACTACGGCGCAAGAAGCCACCTCCTTAAAGGTTGCACTCGCTTCGGTTTAAGGTGGAGGCTTGCCGCTATAAGTCATGCCATTTCTCGACCGCGCCCACTCTGTCGCCAAACCCGGTTTCACCCGTTGGCTGGTTTTACCCGCCGCGCTGGCGGTTCATCTTTGTATTGGCGAGATATACGGATTCAGTGTCTTCAATGTTCCTTTAACACGACTGCTAGGAGTGACTAAGTCCTCGCCCGAGGACTGGACGATTCCACAGGTAAGCTGGCTCTATTCCATCGGTCTTATCCTGCTGGGACTCTCCGCTGCGGTCTTCGGCAAATGGGTGGAGAAGAATGGCCCGCGCAAGACCATGTTTACCAGTGCCTGTTGTTGGGGTGGCGGGTTTCTTATTGCTAGTCTTGGAGTAAAGCTACACCAGTTCTGGCTTGTCTTGTTGGGCTATGGGGTTATTGGCGGGATAGGTCTTGGCCTAGGCTATATCTCACCCGTCTCGACCTTGGTGAAATGGTTTCCTGATCG
>JANXWU010000275.1 GCA_025350985.1 Spartobacteria bacterium
GTGAGGCCGAGCATCGAAGTGCCGATGGTGCCGACCATGTCGTCGAGTTCGTCGTAGCGTTCCTTCTCGGCTTGGTTGGCGGTGATCTGCGTCGCGTGCGTGCCGGCGGCGAGAAAGCCGGTGGCTTTCCACGCGAGCAGATTGTCGGGTTCCAGTTCGTCACCGGCGATCTGCCATTTCACAAACTGGTCGTACGGCAAATCGGCGTTGAGGGCCTGAATGACAAAATCGCGGTAGTGAAAGGCGGACGCACGGTCGTAATCCTGCTCGTAGCCGTGGCTCTCGGCGAACCGCGCGAGGTCGAGCCAGTGCCGGCCCCAGCGCTCGCCGTAGTGCCGGGAGGCAAGCAACCGATCGACCAGATTTTCGATTTTCGACTGCCGATTTTCGACGGAGGCCGCCTCGTACTCGCCGACAAATTTTTCCACTTCCTCCGTTGGCGGCGGAAGTCCGATGAGGTCGAAATAGAACCGCCGGATGAGCACGCGCGCCGAGGCTTCCGGATTCTGTGCGAGTTTTTTTTCTCCGAGTTTTTGAAGAATGAAAGCATCGGCGGAATTGTCGATTTTTCGCCCGGCCACCAACGGCGGCTGGACATGACGCAAGGGCTGAAAGGACCACCACTTTTTGCCGGCCTCGACATCGACCTCTTTTTTGGCGGCGACGGGAGCCGTGCCGGCGCGCGGATCGGGCGCGCCCATTTTTATCCACGCAGCCAGGTCGGCAATCTGCGTGTCGGTGAGTTTGCCGCCTTCTTTGCGCGGCGGCATTTCGAGATCGGAATCGGCATAGCTAACCGCCTTGATGAGGATGCTTTTCTCCGCATCTCCCGGCACGACCGCAAGGCCGCTTTCGCCGCCTCTGCGTGCGCCTTCCCGCGTGTCGAGGGTGAGTTCGCCTTTGGATTTACCCGATTCGACGCTGTGGCATTTGTAGCATTTGTCCGCCAGCAACGGACGGATTTTGCTCTCAAAAAAGTCGAGCTGTTCCTTCGCGGGCTCGCCGGCCCTGAGGGAAAAGGTCACCGCGGAAAGTAGCGGCAGGAGAAAGTAACGCGCGATCACGGAGGAGGAATTGAGCGGGAAGGAAATAGCTTAGTCGATTTTGCCACCCAGACAAAAAGAAGGCGGGACTTTGCAGTCCCGCCTTCGCTTCAGTCTGAATGGTTGCTGTTAGGCGATGATGTCTTTTACGACGTTTCCGAAGTTGTCAGTGAGCCGGAAATCCCGGCCGTTGTAGCGATAGGTCATCTTCGTGTGGTCGAAGCCCATCAAAGCGAGGATGGTCGCGTGGAGGTCGTGGATGTGGACGCGGTTTTCGGCGGCGCGGCCACCGGTTTCATCGGTGGAGCCGTAAGCCATGCCGCCCTTGACATTGCCGCCAGCGAGCCAGCAGCACATGGCGCGACCGTTGTGATCGCGTCCGGGAGCACCGGCTCCGTTGCGGTCGCGGACGACCGTTCGCCCAAATTCACCGCCCCAGATGATGAGCGTGTGTTCGAGCATTCCGCGTTGTTTCAAATCCTTCAACAGCGCGGCAATCGGCTGATCGATTTCAGCCGCTTTGCGCGGCATGCTCTGCTCGATGTTGCCGTGCATGTCCCAGCCGCCGTGATTGACTTGGATAAAGCGCACCCCGCGCTCGACGAGGCGGCGGGCAACCATCATTTTCGCGCCCATTTCGCTGGTGCCGTAGAGGTCTTTCATCGCCTGCGGCTCTTTGGTTACGTCAAAGGCGTCGGTGGCCTCCGCCTGCATTTTAAACGCCATCTCAAAGGACTGCACCCGCGCTTCGAGCTGGTCGTTATATTGCAATTGCGACGCGTGCCAGCCGTCCAAAACTTTCGCGAGATCCAATTGGCGACGCTGCCGGTCAGACGACGTGAATTGATTTTTGATGTTCAGGATCACTTCGTTGAGATCCATCTTCGAGGAATAATTCACGTTCGCGCCTTGATAGACGCCCGGCAGGAACGAAGCCTGCCGCCACTCGGGCTTGCTGCCAATCGTGATGAAGCCGGGCATGTTTTGGTTTTCCGTGCCCAAGCCGTAAAGCAGCCACGAACCGACGGACGGCTTCGGGAGCTGCAGCGAGCCGGTGTTCATGAAACGCTGCGCGACTTCATGTGCCGGGATGTCGGTCCAGAGCGAACGAATGACGGCCATGTCGTCCGCGCATTCACCTAGTTTCGGGAAAACTTCACTGATTTCGAGGCCGGACTTTCCGCATTTCGGAAACTTAAAAGGCGAGGGGAAAGCGAGGCCGTCGGAACCCGGCAGCGTCTGGTCCGCATACTTGGCCAAGCCTGGCTTGGGGTCAAAGGTATCGACATGTGAAGGGCCGCCCTCGGCGAAAATGTGAATCACCGATTTGGCTTTGACTTTGAAATGAGGCTGCTTGGGCGAGAGCGCCGTGCGGGCGGCGGGAGCGAGGGCGGCTTGTGCGCCCTGCGCGTCGTTGAAAGGATTCAAGCCGAAGATGGACGCCAGACTCAGGGCACCGAACCCCATGCCGGTGCGGGTCAAAAAATCGCGGCGGGACACAAAGGCGTCCTCCACTTTGGCAGTGTGAGCCAGACGATATTCGTCGCAGGCGGAGCAGAAGTCTTGGTGATTCATGGCGGGATGAGTGGGGGTTGGAGTTGTGGAACGGGAAGGCGAAAGTACGCCCTATCGACTAGGCCGAGATTAACTCACGGCGACCTTTTTGCAAAGCAGATTTCCGCGCGCCGGACAAGTCAAATCGGGAGTGGCACAGTTTGAAAAAACGCGATCTGTCATTCTGAGTGAGGGCTTGGCGGAGTCGAAGAATCTCTTGATCCCTTTTCGGCCTGCCGCTGCATGGGGAAGTGCATGAGATTCTTCGACTCTGTTCCGTTCGCCCTGGCGAACTCCACCGCGCTCAGAATGACACGCGTTTTTTCAACCTAAGTGACTGTCTAAAAAAGGCTGAGTTACAGTAATTTTAGTACTTGTACTTTTTGGAGGAATGAGGTGGAAAGCTTGGGATGCCGACCAAAGAACCCTATCCCAGTGATCTCACCGACGCCGAATGGAAGCTCTTGGA
>JANXWU010000141.1 GCA_025350985.1 Spartobacteria bacterium
CGCAAGGTTCCGTGGGTTCGAATCCCACCCCCTCCGCCACTAATCGAACAGCGTTGCTTCGAGCTGGCTGGGAAGCGTTTCCACCGCGCAACCGTCCACGATGAAAGTAGGCGTCGGCTCGTGTTGCGTCGCGCACAGCACGTCGATGCCGTCGCGCGCGCCGAGCATTTCACGCACGGTCGCAACGGCGAGCGCGGGCTCGTTGCAATCGCGGCTCAAGTGCCCGAGCACGGCGCGACGGAGGTTGAAATTCGCAAGTTCGGCGATGACGACGGCCGCGGCGGCGTTGGAAAGATGGCCGTGCCGCGACTGGATGCGCTGCTTGATGGGCCACGGACGCCGCGTGTCGGCCTGCAACATTTTCTCGTCGTAGTTTGTCTCGATCAAAAGCGCCGACACCCGTCGAACCCGCTCCAGCACTAGCTTCGTGGCCGTCCCGAGATCGGTGACGACGCCGAGGGACGCGACGCCGTGATGCAGCGCAAAGCCCACCGGCTCGACCGCGTCGTGCGGCACGGCGAAGGTTTCGACCGTGATGTCTTTGACCGAAAACTCCTGGCCGGTGGTGAAGATCTGCCAGTTGCGATGGTCGCACAGGCTCAGGCTTTTCAACACGTCCGCCGTCTGGCGATTCACGTAAATCGGAAGATCGTATTTCCGGCAAAAAACTTTCAACCCGCAAATATGATCGCAGTGCTCGTGCGTGAGTAAAATTCCATCGAGCTGCTCCGGCGCGAGGCCCGCCATTTCCAAGCGCAGCAAAATCTGGCGCGCGCTCAACCCGGCATCGACCAGCAGCTTGCAGTTTTCGGTCGCGACGACCGCGCAGTTCCCCGCGCTGCCGCTGCCGAGAACCGTGAAGGAAAGCATGGCGGATTTAACGCCGCGCGCCGTTCCTTTGCAACCTCACATCGGCGGACCCAATGCTTTGATCCGCTGTTTTTTCTCGTCGTAATCGAGCGCGTGAAAATGGCGAATCTCCTCGACGCGGCGCAGGCCGTTCAGCGTGTCGAGATAAGCGGTGTAGCTCGCGGAAAGTTCGTTCGTCTCGAGATAACGGCCGCGCAAATTCGGGTCGGCGTAGGCGTCAGGCGCGACGCGCGAAAACATGTGGAAACGCAGCCAGCGGCGGTCGGTGCGCGCGACTTTTTGCGTCTGGCGAAAGAAGGCCACGAAGAGCAGCAGCACGAGATAAGTATCCACCTGCGACTGCAATTCGAGGTTGCGCGCGAAGGCTTCGCCGCGGAGTTCGCGCACGCCCTTTTTGAACTGCAACGCCGCGTGCAAGGCGTGGTTGATTTCCTCGATGAACATGATGAGCGAGCGAATGTTGCGATCGTCCAAACCACGGCGCGGGTCGTGTTTTTCCAACTGCGCGATGAGCCAGCCCGAATAGTAAATGCCGACATAAAGCCGGCCGTCGCAGGTGCGCAAAAAAGTGCGCGCGAGATCGCTGAGTTCACGCGCCGAGGCGCCCGCGAGCCGGCTCAATTGACCGCAGCGCTGCCGGTCGATCAGGCAGTCTTCGAGGTTCACGCCGACGCTGGCGTAGGTGCGCTCGAAGAGTTTTTGGATCTCGCTAAAGAGCGTCGTGTTCACGCCGGCAAAAGGTTTGCCGCACCACCGTCATCCAGGTTGATGAGTTGATCGGCGAGCCGGTTCAGCGCGAGGCGCACGCCGTGAAATTGCTCGCCGAGCGCGTCGTAAACGCCGCTCAGTTCCGCGGAGCGCGCAACTTCGTGGCTGGCGACGACTTTGAAACTGGACCTCCCCATTTCCTCGTAAAACGAGCAGTCCGGCCCGCCCCGGCGCGAGCGTCGATCCACGCACTCGTGGAAAATGCCAGCGATGAAAAGTGAGTAGTTGCCGACGTGTGCACGAATGTAAAAAGTCTGCGCCGGCGTCGCCTTCCGCAGCGCGAGCAGCATGTCCGAAAGATATTGGATTGGACCTTCCTGCGCCCCGGCCGGTGCATTCATCCGCGCGGTACACGAAAAGTTTTCCAGCAGCGACGCGACGTAATCGGCGAGCTGGCGGTCATCGAGGCCTGTCTCGTTCAGGACATGCCTGGTCAAAATGTAAAAGTAAAACTGCGGTGAAATGGACAGGTGTGTCGGCTGCGAAAGGACGGCATCGAAGAGCAACTGGTGGTCGAGAATCGTGTCGCGCTCGCCGGCGTCGGTGAGCATTTGGCTGAGTGAAACCGCGTCGCCGCGGGAGCGTCCGAGGGTTTTCACGACGAAGTCAAAATCCTGCGCCGTGAACCGGTTCCGACAATTGGCTCGTATCATCGGCTCTGTCGTATGAGCACCGCTCATGCCATGAAGAATCGCACAACTTTTCCAATCGTCATCCAAGTGCGCGGGGAAATGTTTTTGCGCCGCTGCCTCTTGAAACTATCGTCAGCCGACATGCGACGCTTTGGCCGCTGGCCAGTTCGACTGATTTTTTTGCTGCTGCTCACCGGCGCCGGGTGGGGCGGCTGGTACGGATACAACAAGGGCTTCAGCCGGACATGGCGCGAGTACGTGATCGCGGAATTTCGCAAACGCGGCGTGGAAGTTTCCTTCCGGCGGCTGGCCATCGATCCGTTCGCGGGACTGGTCGCGCGCGATGTCGTGATCGTCGATGCGAAAGATCCCGACAAGGTGCTCGCGTCGATCAACCACATCGTCCTCGACATCAACTACGGCAATTTGATCCATCGGCAGCCTTTCCTGAACGCGATCGATTTGCGTGACGCCAACCTTTCGCTCCCGGTCAATCCCGCCGACCCGAAGAGCAAAATCAAAGTCTCGCACTTGAATGCGCGCGTGCTCCTTCCGCCGCATCAAATCGTCCTCGCCCACGCCGAGGCGATGTTTTACGGCACGCATATTTCCGCGACCGGCCGGCTCATTAATCCGGAGGCTTTCCAACCGTCCGCACCGGCCTCGGAGGAGGCGGCGAAAAAGCGCGCGGCGATCGTTGAAACCATCGTCGATGAGTTGAAAAAATTGCGGTTCGACTCGACGCCGTCGCTCGAAGTGCGCTTCAGCGGCGACCTTGCCGAGCCGGAAAGTATTTTCGCGGAAGCGACGCTGACTGGTGAAAAAATGAAACGCGGCGGGTATCGGATCAAGCGCGCAAAAGTGGCGCTCAACTATCGCGACGGAGTTGTGACGTTGAAAGAAGGCACGATTCACGATCAGCAAGGCGCGCTGGATGTGAGCGGCAGTTTTGAAACGGGCGGCAAGGGTGAATTTCGCGCGCGCTCCAGTCTCGACGTGGCGGCGTTCCTGGCCGAGTTCGGTTTCACGAAACGGCTGGACGAGATTGTTTTTCACTCGCCGCCGGTCATTGAGCTTTCAGGAAAAATCGAGCAGGGCCAAGAGCTGACTCTGGCCGTCGTGGGCAGCGTGGCTTTGCAGGACTTTTCGCTGCGCGCGGTCGTGTTCGATGCGGCCACCGCCCATTTTTCCTGGGACGGCACGCGCTGGTATGTGAGCGATGTCCGCGTCGCCAATCGCACCGGCGAACTGTCGGCCAGCGCGCTCAACACGCCCGATGGGTTCCGGTTGAAACTGCACAGCACGATCAATCCAAAAAGTTTTTTGCCCCTGTTGTCGGGGCACGAGGCGGAGTTTTTGAGTGCGTGGGAGTTCGACCAATCGCCGGAGGTTCGCTTTAACCTGCACGGGCCGTCGGCGAATTTCGACGGATGCGAGGGCGATGGAGAAATCCGGCTGGGACGCTCGCGGCTGCGCGGCGTGCCACTCCTCTCGGCCGTCTCGAAGGTGCGGATCAAAAACAAAACGGTCAGTTACGATGACTTCAAAATCGAGCGCGCGGAAGGCACGGCGACGGGCTCGGTTTTATACGACATCGCGCGGCATGAAGTGCGGCTGGAGAAAATCCGGGCAAAGCTCAATCCCGCCGACGTGATCGTGTGGATCAATCCGGATCTGCTCAACGCGGTGACGCCGTACCGTTTCAAAAAAGCACCGAATGCCTCCGTGAACGGTGTGGTGCAATTCGCGGGCGGCAAAAAAACTAACTTGGAAATCGCGGTCGATGCACCCGAGGGCATGGACTACGTCTTCCTAAAAAAGACCCTGTCCGCGCCGAAGATTTCCGCGAAACTGCTTTTCACCGACGAGCGGCTGCGGATCAGCAACCTCGACGGAACCCTGATGGCAGGCCGATTGCGGGGCGACGCGGATATTTCATTTTCCAAGCGCAATCCGAATTACAGCGCGGGGCTCGCGGTCGAGCACGTCGATTTTGAAAAGCTCACCAGCCTGTATTTCAATTACAAAGACTCGAAGGGCGAACTGGCGGGCGACTACCGCTGGCGCGGACGCGGGCCCGACGCGCGGAACATGGAAGGCAGGGGCACGGCGACGGTGACCAATGGCAACGTCTTCGCGATTCCGATGCTCGGCCCGTTGTCGGGATTGATGAACGAGGTGATCCCCGGTGCGGGCTACAACACGGCGCGGCGCGCGTCCGCGGACTTTGAGATTGCCGACGGCGTCATCCGCACGCGCGATTTTTTGGTGCAGGGAAATGGCTTCAGCATGATGGGCGGCGGCGATTTATTTTTTCTCGACGACAAAATGAACTTCCGCGTCCGCATGAACGCGCAGGGCATTCCGGGCGTGGTGCTTTTTCCGGTGAGCAAGCTGCTCGAATACGTGTCCGACGGGTCGCTCGGCAAGCCATCCTGGCGGCCAGTGGTGCTGCCTCGTGGACTGGGCGGCACTCCGAAATCGGCGAAGGAAAATCCGGACACAGGAGGTCCGCGGTAACCGCGGGGATTACTCTCCGCGCGCCTTGTGCCAGACGGATTGAAGGAACGCGTCGAACTCGCATCGCTGCATCGCCAGCAACTCTGCGCGGTGCGAGTCGTCGCCGAATTTATCCTGCTCGCACAGGCCGGTGAACAGGTACGGATCCCACGTCGTTTGTTTCGCCATGTCGGGCGACAGACGGGCGACGACGCGATGCAGGTCGGCGAAAAACCCGAGCGCACCGGTGCGCCGAAACCAGTAGCGGGCATTGTCGAAATCGCCCTCGCGCCGATGAATCATGCCGTGCAAATACGAGGCCGCGTCGTCTTTCCCGTCCTGCGCGAGCCGGTGCGCCTCGTCGATGGCATCGTGCGCGTAAAATAACGCCGCGCGCACGAGCACGAGGGCCGCTGGTTCCGCCGGCGACGGCGCGCCAACGAGGTCGTCGTCCGACGCATCGCGGATGCTCTGGATCGAGGCGAAATGGCCGGGCTGCGCGGGCAAAAGGCGATGCAACAAATCGGGATCGTGCAGCAGTCGGTCAACGAACAAATTGTAACGGGGCATGGTGTTTTTCCGAAGCTGAAGGGGTGAAGTTCAGCGAAACATTTCGGCTCGGGATGTCCATCGCGAAGCGAGAATTCCGCGGACAGAGTGCTTGACGATGCAATGGCACTCCCGTAGTTCTCATTCCTCTCGAAGCAGAGGAAGCGGCGTCCTTTTCAGCGGCGCAGTTTCTTTCATCTGGATCGAGCCGGACGATATCCACTTTTATTTTTACCAAGGCCTTTCTCTGAATGATTAACGGACTTTTCTCGAACGACATCGGGATCGATCTCGGCACGGCGAACACGCTCGTCTATGTCAAGGACCACGGCATCGTGCTGCGCGAACCCTCCGTCGTGGCGGTGCAGGCGGGCACAAGCAAAGTGCTCGCCGTCGGCGACGAAGCGAAGCGGATGCTCGGCCGCACGCCGGGCAACATCGTAGCCATCCGCCCGCTGAAGGACGGCGTGATCGCGGACTTCGAGGTGACCGAGGCGATGCTGCGCCATTTCATTTCCAAAGTGCATACGCACCGCCGGTTTTTCCGTCCGCGTCCGCGGGTGGTCATCGCCGTGCCGAGCGGCATCACGGAAGTGGAAAAACGCGCCGTGAAAGACAGCGCCACCCGTGCCGGGGCGCGCGAAG
>JANXWU010000313.1 GCA_025350985.1 Spartobacteria bacterium
CCCTCGGTGGCGAAATCGCGGCGCCCACGCTCGACGGCAAGGCATCGCTGAAAGTACCGCCGGGCACGCAGGGCGGAACCGTCTTCAAATTGCGCGGAAGAGGAATTCCCACGCTGCAGTCCAGCACCCGGGGGGATTTGCTCGTCCGTGTGCTCGTGGAAGTGCCGAGCAAGCTGAACAGCGAGCAGCGGAAAAAGCTCGAGGAGTTCGCCGAACTTTGCGGCGACGAAAACACACCGATGCACAAAAGCTTTTTCGAGAAGGCGAAAGAGTTTTTCCGCTGATGGCAGATTTTTGATCCGAGCATTTCTGGGATCTTTTGAATCCAAAATCTCCACCAAGCGTTTGATTTTTCGTCATGCATCGTTTCTACATCGCGCCCGAAAACTGGAACATCGACCGGCTCGTGCTCGACGCGGATGAAACGCATCACGCCATCAACGTGCTTCGGCTGGAAAAAGGCGGACGGGCGGTGGTCTTCAACGGACGAGGAGCAGAGGCCACGGTTGAGGTGGCGGAGATTTCCAAACGCAGCGTCGAACTGCGGCGCATCCAACACGCGCAGACGCCAAAGCTGCGCTGTGCCATCACGCTGGGCCAGGCGATTCCGAAAGGCAAAAACATGGACCTCATCGTCCAAAAGGCGACCGAGCTGGGCGCGTCCGCCATCGTGCCCTTGATTTCCGAACGCACCGTCGTGCAATACGACGCCGGCGAGGCACCCGCGAAACAGGCCAAATGGCAGACGATCGCGATTGAAGCCGCGAAACAGTGCGGTCAAAACTGGCTGCCGACTCTGCACGCACCGCAAACCCCGAAGTCATTCTTCGACTCGAAACCGCGCTTCGATTTGATGCTGATCGCCTCACTGCAACCCGACACGCAGCATTTGAAAATGGTCCTCGCCGAACACGAAGCGCAGCACAAAACGCGACCATCCAACGCACTCGTGCTCGTCGGTCCGGAAGGCGATTTCACGCCGGCAGAAGTCTCGCTCGCGCGCAGTGCGGGCTGCCGTCCCATCACGCTCGGCCCGATTATTCTCCGCACGGAGACTGCTGCGCTTTACTGCCTGAGCGTGCTTTCCTACGAGTTGCTCGTTTGATCACGCGCGTGCGGAATCAACTTGCGCCAGAATATTGTCATTCTGAGCGAAGGCTTGGCAGAGTCGAAGAATCTCATAACCCTTCTTCGGCGTGCGGCCGCGCTGGGAAAGTGCATGAGATTTTTCGTCTCCGTTCCGTTCGTTGGTGGCGAACTCCACTGCGCTCAGAATGACACGAGCTTTGTTCAAATGAGTCACTTTCCAGAAAACCCGCGTCTTGCCCGCGCCTTCGATTTTACTGAGAATCCGGCGAAACCATGAACGCCAAACCCGCCACCGTCGTCATCGAAAACGTCACGCCGCTGATCGACGGCGGGCGTCATCCCGTCAAGCGCATCGCGGGCGAGGACATGGTCGTGGAGGCCGATGTTTTCAAAGACGGACACGACGTCGTCCACGCCGTCTTGAAATGGCGCGAGGCGGGCGGGAAGCGCTGGAACGAAACGCCGCTGAACCCAATCCCCAACGGCAACGACCGCTGGCGCGCGACGTGTTCGTTTTTTGAAAACACGACCTACGAATATACGATCGAAGCGTGGGGCGAACAGTTTCTGACGTGGCAGCATGAGTTCAGGAAAAAGTTTCAGGCTGGCATCACGGAACTGAGCAGCGAGATGCTCGAAGGCGCGCAACTCATCGCGGATGCCGCCGCGCGTGCGAAAGGTTCGCGCGACGCGACACGGCTCACGGAAATTGCCGCCAAAGTGAAGGCGGGCTCGCCGGAACAGGTCGATGAAATCGCGCACTGGAGCGAACTGGAGGCGCTGATGGCGCATTGGCCGGATCGTGCGGAGACGACGGAGTTCACGCTCGATGTGACCGGCCGCGGGGCTTGCGAGCACGTCTATCCGCGCGTCACCGTCGATCGCGAGCGCGCGGCCTTTGCGGCTTGGTATGAATTTTTCCCGCGCTCGGCGGAGGGACGTGCGGAGAAAGGCTCGACGTTTCGCGATTGCCTGCCGCGCCTCGACGACGCGAAGGCGATGGGATTCGACGTGATTTATTTTCCGCCCATCCATCCCGTGGGTCTCACGAAACGCAAAGGCCGCAATAACGCGACCACGTGCGAACCCGGCGAGCCCGGCGTTCCCTACGCCATCGGCAACCGCCATCAAAAATGCCCGAACGGCGGCGGTCACAAGGACGTCGCGCCGGAACTCGGCACCCTCGAAGATTTTCGCTGGCTGGTGGGTGAAATCACCAAGCGCGGGATGGAACTCGCGCTCGACTTCGCCATCAACTGCTCGCCGGACCACCCGTACGTCCATGATCACCCGGAATGGTTTTTTCACCGCCCGGACGGCACGATCAAATACGCTGAGAACCCGCCGAAAAAGTACGAGGACGTTTATCCGCTGAACTATTGGAACGAAAACTGGCAGTCGCTCTGGGATGAGATGACGAGCATTATTTTGTTCTGGGCGGAGAATGGCGTGCGGACGTTTCGCGTGGACAATCCGCACACGAAACCCGTCGCGTTTTGGGAATACCTTATCGGCAAAGTGCGCGCAAAATTCCCCGACGTGATTTTCCTCAGTGAAGCTTTCACGCGTCTGAAAATGATGAAAGCGCTCGCGAAAATCGGTTACCAGCAGAGCTACACCTACTTCACCTGGCGCAACTCCAAGCAGGAACTCACGGAGTATTTCACCGAGTTGATGCATCCCGAGACGGCGGAGTATTTTCGCGGAAACCTGTTCACGAACACGCCGGACATTTTGCCGGTTTTCCTGCAACAGGGCGGTCGTGCCGCCTTCATGATTCGGGCCGTGCTCGCGGCCACGCTTTCGTCTGTTTACGGCATCTACAGCGGTTTCGAGCTTTGTGAAAATGCCGCGCTGCCCGGCAAGGAGGAGTATCTCGACTCGGAAAAATACCAGTGGAAAGAGCGCGACTGGAACGCGCCCGGAAACATCAAAGACTGCCTCACACGACTGAACCGCATCCGCCTCGAAAATCGCGCGCTGCACGAATATGCGAACCTGCGTTTCTTCAAAGCCGAGAACGCCAACGTGCTCTTCTACGGAAAGATGACCGAGTCGCGTGACAACATCGTGCTCGTGATTGTGAATCTCGATCCGTGGCAGGCGCACGACAGTTTCATCGAAGTGCCGGTGGAGACATTCGGCTGGCTCGACGGCGACACGTACCAAGTCCACGACCTCCTCACCGACGAACGCTACCTTTGGCGTGGCGCTCGCAATTTCGTGAAACTCGATCCGCACACCAAGCCCGCTCACATCTTCCGCATCCGCCGCTGGCTGAGCCGCGAACAGGACTTCGACTATTTTCTGTGAACCCGGAGCCGACAGCCGGCAGCCCCGGCGCGCGCATTCTCGTGGTCGAAGACGATCCCCGCATCTGCGACGTGCTCGAGTACGCGCTGAAGGCCGACGGATACAGCGTCCGCACGACTCAGCGTGGACGGGAAGCGGTCACGCTTTGCCAGACAAATTCACCGGAACTGATCGTGCTCGACGTCGGGTTGCCGGACATCGACGGCTTTGAGGTCTGTCGCCAGATTCGCGCATTTTCCGACGTGCCGGTGATTTTTCTCACCTCTCGCGGCGATGAGATCAACCGTGTCGTCGGCCTCGAACTTGGCGGCGACGATTACGTGGCGAAGCCGTTCAGCACGCGCGAATTGCTCGCACGCATCAAGGCGATTCGCCGTCGCCGCGTCTCGCCGAGCCAGCAACCAAGCGGCTCGGCGGGCATCTTCCATTATGGACCGATCGAGATCGACGCGGACAAATTCCGCGTGCGCTGCGGCGGCGAAGACGTGCCGCTGACCCGTCAGGAGTTCAAGCTGCTCGATCTGCTCGTGCATCATCCGGGTCGAGTATTCACCCGCGAACAGGTGCTTGACCAAGCTTGGGGCGACGGCGGATTCGTCACCGACCGCACCATCGACGTTCACATCAAAACGCTGCGGAAAAAATTCGGCGACTTTGAGTTCATCGAAACTGTGCGAGGCATCGGCTATCGCGCCACGGAACTGTGAGCGCGAACAATCCATTACGCGGAATCGTCGCGGGCACCGTCCTTTTCATCTCGCGCCTGATCTCCCGGTTCGCGCCGCCGCTGCACAGCATTCGGTGGAAAATTTTCGTCCTCTTCATGGCGGTGCTCATCCTGCCGCTCGCGCTGGTCGGATACAAAATCCGCGGCAGCATCGAAACGAGCTACTTGCACTCGACCGAGGAAGGGATGATCGACACCGCCACGGTGGTCGCCGAACTCTACGCGCGGCTGGTCATGGAAAACGGTGACGACGCGAAAATAATTGGCACGGAGTTGCAGCGCGTTTACGCGAACCTCGATCAGACCGCACAAATCAAAGCGCGGCTTTTCGGTTTCACAAAAAACGAAGTCGATACCCGCATCCTCGCCTTCGATCAGACGGGTCGCGTCGTCTTCGACACCGGCAAATCCACCGCGCGGGGAGAGGATTTTTCGCGATGGGTCGATGTGAGTTCCGCGTTGCGCGGTAAGTACGGCTCGCGATGGGAACTCGATCACGCCAGCAATCGCGTGAATCTTTACAGCACCGTGCCGGTCCTCGTTGGTCGTAAAATTGTCGGCGCGGTCAGCGTGTCCAAGCCGACAAACCGAGTGCGCAACTTCATCGCGCGGCAGTTGAAGAATCTCGCCGTGCCTATCCTGCTTGCGGTGACGCTGGCAGTCGCGTTGGCGTTTCTGCTTTCTGGTTACATCACGCGCACGGTGGCCGGACTCGCGAGCAAAGCCGAACGCATCGCCTCCGGGGAGCCGAATGTGAAATTGGAAACGTGGTCGAAAAGCGAACTCGGCGCGCTCGCCCGCAGCGTGGAAAAGATGCGCCGCAAACTGGAAGGCAAGGCCTACATCGAGGAAATGGCGACGACCCTTTCGCACGAGTTGAAGACTCCGCTCGCGTCGATTCGCGGGGCGGCCGAGTTGCTGGAAAACGGCACGGTGCGCGACGATGCGACTCGCGCAAAATTCCTTGGCAACATTCAGAGTGAAGTCCAGCGGTTGGACGGAATCGTGAACGATCTGCTGAAACTTTCGCGCCTGGAAACTCATCCCGAGCCAGCGCCCGCGGAACCAGTCGATGCCATCGCGATCACGCGCGACACCGGCGAGATTTACCGGTCGCGAGCCGAAAATGCCGGCATCACATTTGTGGGTGAGTTGCCACCCGCGCCGCTTAAAATCAGGGTTCCCGAGGCGGCTCTCCGGCAAGTGCTCGCGAACCTTCTCGATAACGCGCTCCAGTTCACCCCCGCGGGCGGCACCGTGTCACTCGCTCTCTTGCGCACCACGGGGCATGCCGAAATTCGCGTGCGCGACACCGGGGCAGGCATCGAGACGGATCTACTGCCGAAGATTTTCGACCGCTTTTTTACCACGGAAAATCCGCGCACCGGCAATCGCGGCACGGGTCTCGGCCTCGCCATCGTGAAGTCAATCGTGGAGCAAAATCGCGGCAC
>JANXWU010000345.1 GCA_025350985.1 Spartobacteria bacterium
TGATCACCGGCACGGACGGCAACTTATACGGAACAACTCCGGCTGGCGGAGACTTCTCAGCGGGGAATGTGTTTCAAGTAACACCCGCTGGAGTCATTACGACGATGGCTAGTTTCGATGGCGCGGATGGCTTGGTGCCGATTGGCAACCCGGCCCAAGGCAGCGATGGGAATTTTTACGGCACTGCGGTCGATGGAGCCGGCAACGGTTCCCTTTACAAGGTGACTCTCAGTGGCTCGCTCAGCAAAGTCACGGACTTGAAAAATGCTTCCGGTTTAATCCCGGACGGAGGTATTGCCTCTGGCATGGACGGGAACTTTTACGGGACTACGCAGACCGGCGGACTGAGCGGAGAGGGAATGATTCTTAAGATGGTGCCCGGCGGCAAGACCACGGTGCATTATGCATTCTCCGGCGGCACGGACGGTCGAAATCCCGCGTCCCCACTAACCGCTTTTGCGGATGGAAATTTATACGGCGCGAACAATGGCGCGCTTTTTCGGCTCTTCTTTGGGCCCAAGCCGGTGTCCTCGTCGGTGAAGGGGATTTTTTCCAATGGGGCGACCTTGATTGGAAATGTTAATCCCGAAGGGGAAGCGACGAAGGTTTACTTTGAATACGGAACCGATGCGAAGCTCGTGGGCGCGACGACCACGGGTGGAGTTAGTCTAGTTAAAGGCACGACGCTGGTCACCGCGGAGACTTTGGTGGGCAAACTGGAGCCGAACACCACTTACTACTTTCGCGTCCGGGCCACCAACGCGACCGGCACGCAATTTGGCAAGATTCTATCCTTCAAGACCAAGGCCATCGGTTCGCTGACGACCTCTACCGCGCTGCTTGCTGACAGTGTAACCTTGAACAGCATCGTGACGGCCAATGGCGAGACGGCCACGGCGTTCTTTGAATATGGCGCAGATCCTATTCTCTCAGGCACCCTTCGTTTGACTCCAAGGATCAATCTGGGCAAGGGCATTGGACCTGTAAGTATTAGTTCGATGGTTGGAAAGCTGGATCAAAATACAACCTATTACTTCCGTGTGAACGTAACGAACGCCGCGGGAACCATAAGCGGTCCGATCTTTAGCTTTACCACTAGGATGAAGGGAATCTTCAACGGTCTGGTTACCAATGCCGCGCCCACAGGGAGTCAGTCCGGCTATTTGTATATCGTGCTGGATCGGACTCAGCAATTCAGCGGAAGGCTTCTCTTGGGAGGGCTGAGTTATCCATTAACCGGCTCCTTCGGCAGCAGTGGTATCTTTAGGACGATCATTGCCAGACCTAATCAGAAGTCGGTGACGCTGGCGTTGCGTCTTGATCCGATCAATTCACGAATGACAGGAACAGTCTCGGACGGAGTATTTACCTCTCCAGTGACGGCGGGGCAGTTACTCTACGACGCCAGCACGGCTCCGGCTCCGCAGGCCGGCAAATACACTGTCTTACTCACGTCCGAGTCGGGATTTCCCGCCGGGACAGGCTACCTCACCATGACGGTGGGTAACGATGGACGGGTCGTCGCGGTGGGTGTCCTGGGAGACGGAACTCCTGTGTCCGCCTCCGGAGCGGTGGTGGAAGGAAATGTGTTCCCTTTCTATGCCGGCTTATATGCGGCACCTTTCCAATACCGGGGCAGCATATATGGGAATATTACCTTCCAAGATGAGTCCGCGCCGGATGACTGCGATGGCACACTCTCCTGGTATAAGCCGCCGCAGCCCTCGGGGATTTATCTTCCTAATGGATTTACCGCGACCGTGGATGTCATTGGTTCCCGCTTCCACGCAGCGGCGACCGGCACCCCCGTCCTCGCGCTTTCAAACACCGAGCCTAATGGCATGGTGCAAATCGCGGACGGCGACCTGCCCGATAGTATTTCCAAGACTTTCACCCTCTCCTCCAATAACGCCATCAAGCTGGATATGACGGGTGACAACACGGCTCGTCTCACCTTGTCCATCTCGCCGGCAAACGGACTTTACCGGGGCACCTTTTATGACAAGGCCCACAAAGTCTTCCGAAGCTTCACCGGAGCCGTCCTGCAAAAGCAGATCAAGGGCGGAGGCAACTTTCGCGGCTTGGATCAAAGCGGCTCGGCCCAACTGGCACCCAATTGAAGTGCGACGACTCCTTGCTGGAGCAGACTCCGGTCAAGTCGCAGTGAGAGCGGCGCGTTCGTTGTCGAGTGCGCCGGTTTTTTCCAGGAAATAATCGTAGCCGCCGACGTACGGCACGACTTTTCCCGCGCTGACGTGCAGAACTTTCGTTGCGATCTTGCGGATGAAATGCACGTCGTGCGAAATAAAGACGAGCGTGCCTTCGTATTTCTCGAGCGCGAGCGTGAGTGACTCGACGGCGTGGATGTCGAGGTGCGTCGTCGGCTCGTCCATGAGCAAAAGGTTAGGCGGATCGACGAGGAACTTGATCAGGTTCAGCCGGCTTTTCTCGCCGCCACTTAGGACCTCGGTCTTTTTGTAAATGTCGTCCTTACGAAATAAAAACGAACCGAGGATGCCCCGCGCCTCGTCCTCGCGGATCGTCGGCGCGACGTCCATCACCTCGGCGATGACGGACTTGTCCGGGTCGAGCGTGGCGGAGCGGTGCTGGCTGAAGTAGCCGATCTTCGAGTTGAGCCCGAGCTTGCGCTCACCTTTTTGAAATTCGACGACGCCCGCGAGAATTTTGAGCAGGGTTGATTTGCCTGAGCCGTTCGGGCCGACGAGGACGGTGCGCTCGTCGCGTTCGATGGTGAGGTCGAGGCTTTGATAGACTTTGGTTTCGCCATACGCCATGTGGAGATTTTCCAGGACGACGGCCCGCTGTCCGCCGCGCTGCGGTTGCGGGATGTGGAAACGAAACGGCTTGCGCGGCGGCGTCGGTTTTTCGATCAGCTCCATCCGCTCGATTTGCTTGAGCTTGCTCATCGCCTGCGACGCCTTCGACGCGACTTGGCGGAACCGATCGTAGAACTCGCGCAACGCCGCGATTTCCTTTTGCTGGTTCTGATAACCGGCGAGCTGCTGGTCGTAGTTCGCCTCGCGCTGGCGCAGGAAATCGGTGTAATTGCCGACGTAGGAAATCAGTTTTTGCTCGGCGATTTCGTACACCTTTTCCACGATCTCATCCATGAATTGCCGGTCGTGCGAGATCATGAGGATCGCGCCGGAGTAGGTCTTCAAATATTCCTGCAACCAGAGCAGCGAGAGCAAGTCGAGGTGGTTCGTCGGTTCGTCTAGCAACAGCAAATCCGGCTCCATCACCAGCAGCCGCGCGAGGTGCGCGCGCATGATCCACCCGCCGCTCATCTCGCGCGCCTTGCGTGAAAAATCCGTCTCGCGATAGCCGAGGCCGCGCAGCATTTTCTTCGCCTTCGCCTCGACCTGTGGATTGTTGAGCGCCTCATGTTTCGCGTGCGCTTCCAAGTAAGCGGGACCTTCCACGTCGCCCGCCTGTTCGAGTTCGTGCAGCTTTTTCTCCAGCGCCGGCATTTCGCCCACGCGACCAGTCGCCACCTCGAGCACGGACTCGTCGCCGAGCGCTTCGCCTTCCTGCGGCAGGTAGCCGACCATCGTCCATTCGTCGCGCTCCAGCGTGCCGGCGTCCGGTTCGTCTTCGCGTAAAATGATCGAGAACAAGGTGGATTTGCCCGCACCGTTCGGCCCGACCAGCGCGACGCGCTCGCCGTAGTTCACCTGCATCGAGGCGTTCTCGAAGAGCGTCCGTCCGCCGACGGTTTTTCTGAAGTTGCGAATCGTAAGCATAAAGTCCGGCGCGAAACCGACCTACCCGTTAGCCGCAGTTGGCAAGATGCGCCAGCGAATCGTGTCAGCGCACGCGCGGAGGCGGGTGACCGTCGCCGATCCTCGGGAGAGTTTGCGCCAAGTGCCAAACCTGACGCCACATGCCGCTTGCGCCGCGGCTGGTTGTTGCGCAAAATTGCCCGCACCCATGAAACTCCTCCTCATCCCGCTCAGTCTTCTCGCGCTCAGCCTCCCCGTTTCCGCCGCCGGCAAAAAGCCCGCAGCCAAGCCGAAGGCTCCGGCTCCGAAAGCGACCACGGATCCGTACGCGCTTTTCGATATCAACAAAAACGGTCGGCTGGACGCGAACGAACGCGAGAATCTGCGCACGGCCTATAAGAGCGGGAACAAGACTTTGGCGCAGTATGATTTGAATCACGACGGCAATATCGACGACAACGAGATTGCGATGATCAAGTCGCCGCTCAAGAAGTAAGCGCCTTCGCTCCGGGCAAGGGCGAGCGCTTTTGGTGGGCTCAAAAAGCCGATCGTGGGTGATTTTCACGGCGTGTCATTCGGAACGCAGTCGAAGAATCTCATGGACTTCCTCGTGAAGCAGCACGTCGAAGACGGTTCAAGAGATTCTTCGACTCCGCCAAGCCTTCGCTCAGAATGACACGGCCTATTGTTTTGCGTTCGCACGACATTTCCGTTTTGCTTTCCACCCCTTCTCCCACCCTTTTTATGAAATCCACCCTCCGCTTCCTCCTTCTGCTCGCGCTGACGCTTTTCGCGATGCGCGCGCCCGCCGCGCCGAATGCCGCCCGGAAAAAAATCGTCCTCGTCGCCGGCCCGCGCAGCCATGGCCCCGGTGAGCACGAGTTTAACGCGGGGGTGCTCCTATTAAAGAAATGCCTTGAGGGAATCGCAGGCGTGGAGGTCGTCGATTTTCACGACGGCTGGCCGAAGGACGAGCACGCCTTCGACGGCGCGGCGACGATCATCCTTTATTCGGATGGAGGCGGCGGCCACCCGATGCTTAAGGCAGACGCGCTCGCGCAGGTCGATGCGTTGATGAAAAAAGGCGTCGGGCTCGGGTGCATGCACTACGCCGTCGAGCCGACGAAAGAAAAGGGGGAGAAGGAGTTGATCGACTGGATCGGCGGAGCGTTTGAAGTGAACTGGTCGGTGAACCCGACGTGGACCGCGGAGTTCACGGCAAAGAGTCTCCCAGAGCACCCGGTCACGCGCGGCGTGAAGCCGTTTGCGATGAAGGACGAGTGGTATTTCCACATGCGTTTCCGCGAGGGGATGAGCGGCGTCACACCCATCTTGAGCGCGGTCGCGCCCGAGAGCACGATGAGCCGGAAAGACGGCGGTCACGAAGGCAATCCCGCCGTGCGCGAGTCCGTGGCCAAGGGCGAAATGCAGCACATGATGTGGGTGACCGAGCGCGGCGACGGCGGTCGCGGTTTCGGCTTCACCGGCGGGCATTATCACAAAAATTGGGGCGACGAAAATTTTCGCAGGGTCGTCCTCAACGCGATCCTGTGGAGCGCAAAAATCGAGGTGCCCGCGAACGGTGTGGAGTCGAAAGTCACGGCGGAAGATTTGGAACAAAACCTCGATCCGAAAGGGCCGAAGAAAACATCTTCCGACACGCCGGTAAAAAGCGACGCGAAGCCGGTCTTCACGTCCGGGGTCGTCCACGCGGAGCCGGTCACGATCAAGGCCGACCTCAAAGGCGCGAAGGAACTCTACCTCGTCGTCACGGATGCGGGCGACGGCTTCGTGGCGGATTGGGCGGATTGGATGGAGCCGACTTTGGTGAAAGCCGACGGCTCGAAAATCAAGCTCACCGAGCTGAAGCCGAAGGCGTCGAAGGTGGGTCACGGCAAGCTCGGCATCGACAAGAACAGCGAAGGGCACGAGATGAAAATAAAGGGCGCGAGCGTCCCGTTCGGTTTCGGCGCGCATGCTCCCTCGATGATCGCCTTTGACCTGCCGGAGGGCGTGGTGGCGTTCGAGGGAAAAGGCGGCGTCGATGATGCGGGCGTGAAGCAGGACAAAGGCGCGACGGTCATTTTTCAAATCCACACGTCGAATCCTGGTCCGGCTTTTCTCGCGGGTTCGCAGCAAAAATCCAACCCCTCG
>JANXWU010000372.1 GCA_025350985.1 Spartobacteria bacterium
CCAATCACTCGGCGCGCAGTGTTTATCGCCGTTCGGCTCGGTCACCACGATCACCTTGTCGTAAATTTCGACGCGCCCCGCCGAGAAGGTGCGTGAACTCCACGAACCGATTTCGCCAGCGCGCATCACCGGTTTGTCGCCGAGCGTCACCATCAGGATTTCTCCCTTGGCGATGGGCGCGGGCGCTCTCGTGCAGGAAGCGAGGGCGAGCAATCCAAAAGCGAGCGAGACCACTAGACGATATTTCATGGGGAGCGCGATGTTGCTTTGCCCGGCGCGGCGTGACAACAAGGAATCCGTGAACGTCGAAATCATCAACACCGGCACCGAAATCCTGCTCGGCAACGTGCTCAACACGCACCTCGGATTTCTCGCCCAAGAACTTTTTCCCATCGGCCTGCGTGTGCAGCGGCAGGTCACCGTGCCTGATGGCGACGCGATTCGCGAGGCGTTGGTGGAAAGTTTCGCGCGCGCGGAAATCGTGCTCGTCACCGGCGGTCTCGGCCCGACGACTGACGACATCACGCGCGAAGTCACCGCGGAATTGCTCGGCGTGGAAATGGAGTTCGACGCCGACGTGATGCACGCCATTGAGCTGCGATTCGCCCGCCGCAACCTCGCCGTCACCGAGCGCGTAAAACGCCAGGCGCAAGTTCCGCGCGGCGCGACCATCCTGCCCAACCGCAACGGCACCGCGCCCGGTCTTTACTTTCCACAATCCGAGAATCGCAATCCGCATTTGTTCCTGCTCCCCGGCCCGCCGCGCGAACTGCGACCGATGTTCACCGATTCCGCGCGGCCCATTTTGCAAAAGATCGCGTCCTCCGAGATTGCCGTGGGTTGCCGTTCGTATCGACTCGCCGGCCTCGGTGAATCGCAAGTGGAGCACTTGGTGGGCGAGGCGCTGCTGGCGATTCCCGGACTCGAACTCGGCTACTGCGCCCGCGCCGGAGAAGTCGATGTGCGCTGCCTCGGAGCGGCGGATGTTTTGGAAAAAGCGCACGCCGTGGTCGTGGCGAAACTTCAGCCTTACCTCGTCTCGGACGACGGCGGCTCCATCGAACAAACCGTCGTCGAAACACTTGTCGCCCGCCGCGCCAAACTCGCGGTCGCGGAGTCCTGCACCGGCGGCGCGCTCGCGAACCGCATCACGAATGTCTCCGGCGCATCGAAGACATTTCTCGCTGGATTTGTGACCTACGCGAACGAGGTGAAAACGAACGCGCTGGGCGTCGAGCCTGCGCTCCTCTCCGAGTACGGCGCGGTGAGCCGCGAAGTCGCCGCCGCGATGGCCGAGGGCGCGCTGAAAAATTCCGGCGCGGACTTCGCGCTCTCGACCACGGGCATTGCCGGGCCGACCGGCGGCACCGCGGAAAAACCAGTCGGCACGGTGTTCATCGGCATTGCCTTCAAAGGCGCGCCGACGGAAGTGGAGCAGCATCTTTTCGCCACCGACCGCGAGACCTTCAAACAGCTCGTCACGCAAACCGCGCTCGATTTGCTGCGGCGAAATTTGTAGTCGGGCGGCGGCTTGAAGCGCGTGGCGATTCGCGCGACGCTGCCCACATGTTTTCCTTCTGCCTCCGCATGCGGCCTGCGTGCCTGTTCGCCGCGATTGCGTTCCTCGCCGACTCCGGTTTCTCCAGCGCCGTCCCACCGGCGGAAAAATCGGAGCGTCATTTTCTCTACGTCGCTGTGCCTGGCATCCGCGACGACCTGCGGTTCGGCGGACACGGCGTGCTCGTTTTCGACATTGATGACGGACACAAATTCGTGCGGCGCATCAAGTCGGCGGGCGTGGACGAGCACGGCAAGCCCATCAACGTCAAAGGCGTCTGCGCGAGCGCGTCACTGAAGCGGCTTTTCGTCAGCACCATCCAATCGCTCATCTGCTTCGACCTCACGACGGACGCGATTTTGTGGGAAAAGAAATACGCTGGCGGCTGCGACCGGATGGCGATTTCGCCGGATGGCAAAATCATTTACCAACCCAGCTTCGAGCGCGACCACTGGCATGTCCTCGACGCCGCCACGGGCGACGTAATCGCGCGGGTCGCGCCCAATCCCGGCGCCCACAACACCAACTACGGCGCTGACGGGAAGGAAGCGTATCTCGCCGGTTTGCGCTCGAGTGAACTGGTCGTGGCCAACACCGCCTCGCACACCGTGACACGAAAGGTCGGCCCGTTCGGCGGCGCGATTCGTCCGTTTACCGTGAACGGCTCACAGACGCTGGGTTTTATGTGCGTGAACAATTTGCTCGGCTTTGAGGTCGGCGATCTGCGCACGGGAAAAGTGCTGCACCGCGTCGAGGTGCGGGGTTTTGAAAAAGGCAACGTCACGCGCCACGGCATCGGCCTCACGCCCGACGAAAAAGAAATCTGGGTCTGCGACGCGCACAACAAACGGATGCACATTTTCGACGCGACAGTCATGCCGCCGAAGCAGGTCGCGAGTGTCGAACTGCGCGACGAGCCAGGCTGGATCGCGTTCAGCATCGACGGACGTTTCGCCTATCCATCGACCGGCGACGTGATCGATGTCGCGTCGCGAAAAATCGCGGCGCAACTCACCGACGAAAAAGGCGCGGCGGTCGAGAGCGAGAAGTTGCTGGAGATCGACTTCGCCGGGAATGAGCCGGTGCGCGCGGGGTGTCAGTTTGGGGTGGGGATGAAGCGGTAAAAAGGGAGGCGGAGACTCTGTCGAGCCCCATCACTCCCGATGCGCGCGTGGGATCGATTGCACGTCGCTCCGGGAAGGTGTGGGCTCGACAGAGTCTCGCCCTCCCAACCGGTTACAGCGTGCCGCGAGTGACGCCGAGTTGCGATTGCGCGTTCAGTGCGCGCCAGAGTTGTTCGCCGTCGCGTTCGCCCTTCAGGAGCGATTGATAAGCCGTGATCACGCGGCGCGAATCATCCGCATTTTCCTCCAGCAACTCCACGCGAAAATCGCGCAAACCCGCCCGCACGAGATCGCCGAAAAAGCGCGCGCCGGTCTGTGGCACGGCATTGAAAAGCGTGTTCCGGCAGCCGACATCGGCGCGCAGCGGATGCTCGACGCCCACGCGGTCGCGCAGATGCACGCGGTGCTTTTCACACGGCCGTCCGCAGTCAAGAAACGTCGTGCCTTTCGACATGAACGCGGCGAACACGCAATGCTCCATGTGAAACATCGGCATGTGCTGATGCAGCGTCAGCTCGAACGCGCCACGCGGCGATTTCTCCAGCAGCGCGAGCACCTGCTCGATGTTCAAATCGTAGGAAATGGTGAGCCGTTCCAATCCGTGCTCGAGGAAAAAATCCGCCGCGAGCGGGTTCGCGACGTTGAGCGAAAAGTCGCCGATCTTTTTGAGTGATTGGTGACGCGAAAAAAACTCGATGGCTCCGAGATTGCGGATCAACAC
>JANXWU010000386.1 GCA_025350985.1 Spartobacteria bacterium
CAAATCCAGCACCACCAAATCGGGCCGCTTCCTCTGGCAGGTGGCGATTGCCTCCAAGCCCGAACCCGCTTCGCCCACCACCTCATACACCGCGTCCCGAGAAATGACCGCCGTGAGCATCTCTCGAACCGAGGTGTGGTCGTCCACGATCACAATTCGCTTTTTCATCCATCGTCTCCTTGTCCACCAACGATCAGGGTTGTTTGGGTTTAACCGAAACCGTTTCCTACTGAAACCCCCGCGCGGTGACAAGGAGAAAGGCTGAAGCCCGGAGCTGATTCCACGAAAGCGCACTGCTCTTTCCGTTCGACGCGGTGCGCCGAATGTCGGATGTTCGCCGCGTTTTCGCATGAACATTCCCCACCTTCCCGTCCTCCGTTTCGGTCGCAGCTACGAGAGCCTCGACAAGCTCGAAATCAAAGACCACCGCAGCGGCGAACTGATGGCGCGCGTCTCCACAATCAACGCCGGCATTTTGCGCAAAGACTTCCGCAAACTCGGCGAAGCGCGCGCGGCTTTGCGGAAATTCAGCGTGGCGCAACTGATCGAATTGTCGGCAAAGGCGGGCGAATATTTTCTCAACGGCACGCTGCCCTTCGGCGACCAGGGCCACACACAGAACGCGGACGAATACGTCGAAACCCTCAGCGCCACCAGCGGCCTGCCGCATGTGATGGTGCGGCGCAACATGGCGAAGATTCACTACTCGCTCACGCATCTCGCCGAGGTGCTCAACGGCCTTTCGCGCGGGCTCGACCTCTCGATTCTCGACACCGGTTTCGGCGAACAATTCGGCACCAAGCTTTCCTTTTTCCCGACCGGACAGGCGCTCGGCCTCGTGATGCCGAGCAACTCGCCGGCCGTCAACTCGCTGTGGCTTCCCGCGATTGCGCTCAAGACGCCGGTCGTCATCAAACCCGGTCGCGAGGAACCGTGGACGCCGTGGCGATTGATCCAGGCATTCATCGCGGCCGGCGTGCCGGCGCAGGCATTTGGCTTCTACCCGACCGACCACGAAGGCGCGGGCGAGATTTTGAAAAGCTGCGGACGCGCGCTCATCTTCGGCGACAAGGCGACGACGCAGCAATACGCGAACAACCCCGCCATCCAACTCCACGGCCCCGGCTGGAGCAAAATTCTCGTCGGCGACGACTGCATCGAAAACTGGCGTGAGTACATCGACGTAATGGCGGCGAGCATTTCCGACAACGGCGGACGCTCATGCATCAACGCGAGCGCGATCGTCGTGCCGAAATACGCCGACGAAATCGCCGACGCGCTCGCGCAAAAACTCGGCCCCATCGAACCGGCAAAAAACGACGATCCCGACGCGCGGCTATCCGGTTTCGCCAACGTGAAGATGGCCGACTTCATCGACGCGCAAATCGAGGACGGCCTGCAAACGCCCGGCGCGACCGACGCGACCGCGAAATATCGCAACGAAGTAGCACAAGCTTCCAGCTTGTGTAGTCCCGAAAAACACAGGCTAGAAGCCTGTGCAACGGCACGCAAAGTCGTCTTCGACGGCGGCACCTATCTTCGCCCGACGATCGTGCTGTGCGATTCATTTCAGCACCCGCTGGCAAACAAGGAATTTCTCTGCCCGTACGCCAGCGTGGTCCAAGTTCCGCAAGCAAAGATGCTTGAGCAAATCGGCTACTCGCTCGCCGTGACCGCCATCACCAAAGACGCCGCGTTCATCGACCAGCTCAGCGCATTTCCCGAAATCGAACGACTCAACATCGGCCCCGTCTCGACGATGAAAATCTCCTGGGATCAGCCGCACGAAGGCAACATGTTCGAGTTCCTCTGGCAGCGCCGCTCGATCGAGCGGGCATGGTAAATCGCATCCCCCCGAGGGAGAAGCAAAATTTCCTAGAAGTGCGCTTTTCGGATTAAGCCGGCTTTTAGATCCTGCACCTCAGCCAGCTATCGAAGGGCAAGCCGCTGGTCGCCGAGTTGATTTAGCCAGTGAGAACGGATGCGGACATGAAGCCGGAGAATCCGATTCTTTTCCCGCTATAAAAAGGTGGAGGCGAGGGGAGTTGAACCCCTGTCCTCAAGGCTTTTGACGCCAGACTTCTACATGCTTAGCCGGTTATGATTTTTAGGGCGAGGTGTTTGGAAACCGGCGTCCACACCTGCCCGATCGACCACGAGTTTTCGATTCACCCGCCGGCGCGGTCACTCCGCCGTCGAGCCAGCCCACTGTCGTCGTCTCCGGCCTCAGTGGGCGTCGGGCCAGAAACGTCACGGTCAATTAAGCCGCGAGAGCGAGATCTTCGTGATCTGCATTTAGTTTTTTTGACCGGCGTTTTAACGAGGCCAACCGGTCAACCTCGGCATGCCGCCTGGATCTCGAACTTTGAGTCGAAACCAGTGCGCCCCCGTTTTCGGAGGGCGCAACCTTCATCGGCGAGGCCCTCTCCGCAATCGAAAAATCCGGCGTCACGCAAAATTGCCACAGCACTCGGGGCATCTCCGGCTTCACCTTTGCTTTGCGCCGCCGCGTCTTTGCGTGAGAGATATTGCTCTCTGCCTTCTTATTGATGAGGAATCGAGACTTTGTCCGCACCGCCTTTCAACTCAACCTCCTCGACCGCGTCCGCCGTCTCGCGCCTTTGCGGCGCGTGTGGGATGTGCTGCAACGGCGTGCTTTTTCAGATCGTCCGGCTGCAGCCTTTGGACTCGCCGCGTGAAATGGCGGCGCTGGGCTTGAAAGTAAAACGCAAACAGCACGAGCCTTTCTTCAAGCAGCCCTGCCCCGCGCACCGGGATGCGCAATGCGCCATTTACCATCAGCGTCCACAGCGCTGCCGGATTTTTGAATGCCGTCAACTAAAACGCGTGGCCGCAGGCGAGATTACGGAGGCCACAGCCTTGGAGAACATTGCCGAAGCGGCTCGGCGGGTGGCGACGGTGGAGAGGCTGTTCGAGCGGGGGGGCGAGACGGAGCGGACGAAGCCGCTCCGGACTCGCTACGAAAGCGTGATGACTGATCGGACCGATGTCCATGCCGATGCGGTGGAACTCCGCTCCATGCTCACGCTGGCGATGCGGGAGTTGGAGGATTTTCTGGAAAAGGAGTTTCGCGTCGGCGGGCAGGACTAGCGCGCGTATTTACCCTCAAGGAGACTCATTTTCATCCACAGATTACGCAGATTTTCACAGATTAAATTCCACTTGGAGCAGTCCACGCTTTTCAAAAAAATCTACGTCAATCTGCGCAATCTGTGGATACCCGCCTGCTTTCAAAGCGATTTTTCAGGCAGTGGGAACAGGCGCGGGCGCATTTGCCAACCGCGTCATCTTCGAGTGGAAGGCAGCATCCTGTCGGTGACTCGCGGAGATTTCACGGACGCGGCGGCGCGCTTCTCTCCATGCGCGAGTCCGCCCGCCCGCGAGTTATTTTCCCACCGCCAGCCGTTCCGCGAGCCGAAGCGGCAGACCGGCGGCGAGGATTTTTTGCTGCGCGGTTTGGATGTCGTACTCGAGGCGGCGCAGTTCGACGTAGCCGCGGTCGGCATGGTAAATGGCATACGACGCGTGCCAGTCGCCGTCGCGCGGCTGCCCCACGCTGCCCACGTTGATGAAATACTTTTTGCTCTGCTCCAGTCGCAATTTTTCAAACGGCGCCACCTGCACGGAGCGGTCGGCCAGCCGCACGTAGCAGCGCGGCGAGTGCGTGTGGCCGTAGAAACAAAGCTGCGTGTGCTGGTAGTTGAAGCTCGCGGCGGCGTCGAGCTGGTTGAAGACGTAGCCCCATTTCGTCGGCGTATCGAGCGTGGCGTGGACGATCGTGAAGTCGCGCACCTGGCGCACGAATTTTAACTCGCGCAACCATTCCTTGTCCTCGGGCGGGAGCTGCGCGCGCGTCCAGGAGATCGCTTCTTCGGCGAGGGCGTTGAACCCGCCGGGGTCAGCCTCGCGCGATGCCATCTCGTCGTGGTTGCCTTTCACCACCGGGCAATCCATGTCGCGCACGAGGTTCAGGCATTCACGCGGGTTCGCGTTGTAGCCGACGATGTCGCCGAGGCAGACGTAATGCGTGCATTGGTTTTTCGCGGCGTCGGCGAGGACGGTTTGCAGCGCCTCCAGGTTGGCGTGGATGTCTCCGAAAATACAAAAGCGCACGGCGGTCGGTTCAGTTTGGGGGGAGGTTCAATCGTTCGGAAGCGGGAATATTCAACTTTTCCTGCAAAATGCCCAGCCATTTGATGACCGACGGCAGCCGCTCGTGTTCGCCCGATTCGTAAAGCTCGCGGAACCGGGCGTAGGCCTCGCGCTCGCGACCGGGACATTGCGCCAGTTCGTAAACGGCCAGCCGCTTTTCGTAGTCGGGCGCTTTCACGGTGTGCGCGCCGCGCTCGAAAACATCCGCCGCCTTGCAATGATCGCCGAGCTTGTCGCGGTAGATCATGCCGAGGCGTTCGTAGAGATTGTAACGGTCGGGATTGTTCTGAATCCCGCGCGCCGCGAAGTCCGCGCCGACGTGAAAATACTCACGCTCCCGCTTGATGCGCAGCGCCTCGCGCGGCTCCTTTTTGTCGTAACGCGCGGCGACGCTCGCGTTCCAAGCCATGTGCCACGCCGCCGTGTCCCAGTAGAGCACATTGCGCGGTTCCAGTGCGGTGACTTGATTGAGCAAAAGGGCCACGCGTCCCCACTCGACGTGCTCCCAAGCGGTGTGCGCCTGGATGAAAAGCAAATCCGCCACCACGCTGCGAAAGCCGCTGAGCGCGGCCAGAAATGCCATCTGCCCGATTTGCTGGCGCAGGTCGAGGCTGAGTTTCGCGCCGTGGAAAAAAGCCGCGCGATGCTCGCCGGTCAGCCGCTGTTCGACGGGGGCCTTCGCCGCGCCAAAACCCAGCACGATCAGCAACGCGATGAGATGAACTTTTTTCATCGCTCAAAAAAGCCGGACAAAATCAATCACAGTTCCTTGTAGGCAAAAATCACGTATGCCACGAACGCGTACACAAAAGTGTAAGCGCAGCCCAAGCCGACGGTTTTCACAAAGAGCGCCATCTGAATCGCGTTCCCGGCGACAATGTCGTCCACGAGATTGAAAAGCTGAAGGTCTGGAAACAACAGCGCGACCAGGGCGAGGAACACTTTTTTCATCGCCATCGGGTGCGCCGAGCCGAGCCACTCCTCGCGCGCGATGTGCTGGACGTGGCCGATGAAGTAAATCACGAACGACACGATGATCGTGAAGATCGACGACGTGGCGAAAGTCGAGAGCAGCAGGGTCAGCGAGGCAAAGATCGCGGCCTTGAGATAAATCGAAAGAACGCCGGGGACGAGGCTCGACGTGAACGCATGCTCATGCACGTCGCGCAACGCCGCCTGCAACTGCTCCTGCGGTGCGTGGGCCATTTCCCGCATCGTCTGCGCAACGACCAGGTGTTCCTTCGTGGCTAGCGCGAGGGCAAACATCGCGCTCATGAGCACGGTGGAAAGGAGGAGCAGCCACAGCACGCCCAGCAGTTTGCCGAGCAGGTATTCGACGCGCGGCACCGGCTTGGCGAGGATGGTGTAAAGCGTGCGATCTTCGATGTCCTTCGGCAGGATCATCGCGGTCGCCAGCACGGCCAGCAGCCAGGTGAAAATCGACATCGCCCCGAGCGACAAATCCTTGAGCACCTGGAACTGTTCGTGAAAGGGAAACTCCATCATGAACGCCGAGCTGCCGATGATCAGCAATGCGAACAGGAGCAGGAAATAAAACACCTTGAGGCGGGCCAGTTCGAGCAGTGCGTTGCTCGCGATGGCGTGGATGCGCCACGGGGAAAAGGCGCGGTGTTTTGGCGGGGTGGTGATCATTTTTCCTTGCCGGTCACTTCGAGAAAAAACCGCTCCAGCGTCCGTTGCGGCTGGTGCTGCGCGATCAGTTTCGCATCCGAGCCGGAGACGAGCGCGCCGATCTGCCGCAACAAATCCGGCGACGCATTTTCGAGGATCAACTCGGTCTGATTCTCGATGGAAATCAACTCTTCGAGCCTGCCTTCGCGCACCAGCTTGCCCTGATGCAAAATGCCAATCCGGTCGCAAATTTCCTGCACCTGCTCCAGCAAATGCGAGCAGAGCATCACCGTGATTCCGCGCGTTTTGAAATTCAAAATCAGGTCGCGAATCTCGCGCGAGCCGGCCGGATCGACGCCCGCCGTCGGCTCATCGAGCACGAGCAAGCGCGGCTCCTGCACCAGCGCCTGCGCCAGCCCGATGCGCTGCAGCATTCCTTTCGAGTACCCGCCCAGCCGCCGGTCGCGCGCGCCTTCCAAGCCGACGAGCGCCAGCAATTCGCGCGTGCGTTCCCGCAGTTTGGCCCCGCGCAGTCCGCAGATTTTTCCGTAAAAAAACAGCGTCTCCTCGCCGGTCAGGAATTTATAAAAATACGGATTCTCCGGCAGGAAACCGACCTGCTCCCGGCTCTCCACCTCGCTGCTGTCGCGCCCGAAAATCGTCGTCGTCCCCTCGGTCGGCGAGACCAGTCCGAGGATGATTTTCATCGTCGTGCTTTTGCCGGAACCGTTCGGGCCGAGCAGACCGTACACCTGCCCCGGCTCGACATGCAGCGAGAGATTCCGCACGGCCACGACGCGCTCCCGCTTGAAGGGAATCGGGTAAACCTTCGTCAGGTTGCGGATGGAAATGGCGGGAACGAGCGAATCAGCCATGAAAAACGCGAATCAAACTTTCGCCGCCTTTTCCGATTTCGACACGGAAACAATCACCAGCGGGTTGAGAAAATGGACGTGGTCTTTGCGGTCAGAGATGAAAATTTGTCCGCCCAGCGGTGACATGAAGAAGAAGTCCGGATGCGGTACGCGAAGCTTTCGACCATCCGCGAGATGCACGGAGAAAGGAACGAACGGTTGGCCATGCCAAAGCTCGCGCAGAGTTTTTTGCATGGCGCAAACTACGGAACATCTCGGGCGCTGGCAATGACCAGCGAGACGTTAAAATACGATTTCAAATCCTTTCGATACCAAGCCCGGTGCCATTTCGTGTTCTTGCACTCCTTTGATCAGCGACCCCAGTTCGCTCGCGCGAATCGCTTCGAGAAAAGCGCGCACTTCATCCGCGTCTCCGCGGGCTTGCAGTTCCACGCGGCCATCCGGCAGATTTTTCACCCAGCCGGTCACGTCGTAACCTTTCGCAATCTGCCGCGTCGTGTATCGAAAGCCGACGCCTTGGACGCGGCCCTCGTAAAAAACCTGTCGTCCGCTCGCCGGCATCGCGGTCAGCGCACCTCGCGCGCGATTCGCAAATAATCGAGCAACGCGCGCTGGTCCGCCGAGTTCAGCTTTGCGCGCCGCGACATGTCTTCAAGGACGCCCGCGGCTTTGGGCGCGTCGAATTTTTCCATTGGCTGAAGGCTGTGGCATTCGGTGCAGCGGCGGGCGTAAATCGCGCGTCCGGTGGCGAGCGTTGCGGGCGCGACGTGACGCCGGGCGGCGACGGCCAGCATGCCAGCGGAAACGGGCGGAGCGTTGCGTGAATCGACCGCGCATCCGGCGAGCAGGAACAGGAACCCCGCGGCAATTTTTCGGGTGAGCGGCATGTTAAAAGGTGACACCGAAAATCGCACGCAGTTGAAAATCCGGCTCGTCGGCCACGCGCGTCAGTTGCACCACCGGCGTGAGCGTCACCCACCAATTTCCCTGGCGATACGAGGCATTTGGCCCGGCCCAGACCGGCTGCGCGCCGGCGTGCGCCCAGTTGGG
>JANXWU010000395.1 GCA_025350985.1 Spartobacteria bacterium
AGGCCGAAGAGGGTTCAAGAGATTCTTCGACTTCGCCAAGCCTCCGCTCAGAATGACAAAAGCACGTGTCATTCTGAGCGCAGTGGAGTTCGCCAAAGCGAGCGGAACGGAGTCGAAGAATCTCATGCACTTCCCCGTGCAGCGGCGCGCCGAAGAGGTTCAAGAGATTCTTCGACTCCGCCAAGCCTCCGCTCAGAATGACACGCGTTTTTTTAAGGGAAGCCATCGCCGTTTTCCCAATCGCGTGGCGGGAAAACAAATCAGCGGTTTCCAACTGCGCTCCGCCAAACCGCCGCTTCGTTTAGGAAGAAAATGGAGGCGAAACTAAACAGACGTCCCATCCCTTTCCTGAGTTCCTGAGTTCCAGATTGATTCACTCCTGCGCCGCCAGATTTTCTTCGAGCGCGAATGCCACCGCGTCGTTGCCCGACATCGCCCGGCCTTCGCGGCGCGCGGCGTCTATTTCCTTCGTGGCAAAATGCGCCGCCGCCGCCGCGAGAATCTCCCGCAGCGCCGGATGATCCGCTGGCGCGGGCGAGATTCCGCTTTGCACGCGCAACGACTCCGCCGCGCCGAGCAGCCGGGCCGCCCGCGCGTATTGCCGTTCAGCGGCGGCGAGCGCGCCGAAAGCCTCCAGCGAAAACGGCAGCCCCCACCGGTTGCCGAGTTCCCACGCATTTTGCAGGCACTCGCGGAAATGCGCCCGCGCCTCGTCGAAACGCCCTAGCACGGTTGCGCTCATGCCGATGGCCCACTGCACGATTCCCGCGAGCCAGCGGTCGCCGAGTTTGCGGTAGAGGGCGAAACTCGCACTGTCGAACGCGAAGCACTTTTCGTAATCCCGCTCCGCCGCCGCCAGGATTGCGCGCGAGCGAAAAACGTGCGCCATCACGCGTTGGTCCTCCAGCGGCTGCGCGGTGCGCGCGGCTTCGTCGATCAGACCGTGCGCGCGCGGAAGATCGCCCGCATCCCACGCGTGGAGCGAGAGATTCGCGAGGATCGTGGCCGTGCATTTCGCGTCGTCCAGTTCGCGAAAAATCTCCAGCGCGTCGCGTTCGAGCGCTTCGCCCGCGGCGAGGTCGTCGGAAATCCACGCCAGCCGTCCGGCGGTGGCGAGCGCGCGCGCCCGGATGGCATCGCGACCGGCGGCGTCGGGTTGCGCCAGCAGGCGCGCGAGCATCGCCCGCGCTTCCTTGAACAATCCGCGCACCTCGGCAAAACGCTGCGTCGCCACCACCAGCCGCAATCCTTTTTTCACCTGACCGGGCAGCTCGCTGCTCGCCTCCAGCGCGAAGCGGATGTTCATGTCCTCCTGCCCGAGCCGCTCCAGCCAGGCCTGCTGTTCGGGGCCGGAAATTTTTTCCTCGGCCTCCTCCGCGAATTTCAAAAAGTAATCGAGGTGCCGCGCCCGGAACGTGTCCCGCTCGCCTGACTCCGCGAGCTTTTCGTTCGTGTAATCCCAGACCGATTCGAGCAAGAAATAGCGCGCGCCGTGCTCGGGTGTTTTCTCCACGGTGACCAGCGATTTGTCCACGAGCTGGGTGATGAGGTCGATGATTTCGCGTTGGTGCAATTCGTCATCGGAACAGACCGCTTCGAGTGCTTCGAGCGTGCGTCCGCGCGCAAAGACGGACAGCCGTCGCAAAAGTTTTCGCTCCGGTTCGCTGAGCAAATCGTGGCTCCAATCAATGAGCGCGCGCAGCGTCTGCTGGCGCGGCACGGCGGTGCGGCTGCCGCTGGTGAGCAGATGAAAACGGTCGTCGAGCCGCTCGGCGATTTGTTGCAGGGTCAGCACTTTGATCCGCGCCGCCGCCAACTCAATCGCGAGCGCGATGCCATCGAGCCGCCAGCAGATTTGCGCGACGAGCGGCACGTTTTCGTTCGTCAACCGGAACGCCGGACGCGCGATCGTCGCCCGCTCGATGAACAGCCGCACCGCTTCAAACTGCGTGAGCTTTTCCATCGCCTCCGGCCCGGCGGCGATGTCGCGCCAGTGTGCGGGGAGTGAGAGCGGCGGCAGCGGCCACGCCGTCTCGCCCGCGATGCCGAGCGGCTCGCGACTGCTCGCGAGAATGCGCAGGCGCGGACTCGCGCGCAGCAGCAATTCGGCGAGGTGCGCGCACGCGACGACGACGTGCTCGCAGTTGTCGAGGATGAGCAGCAAGTTTTTCGCGCGGAGGAAACTGGTGAGCGTCGCGGCGAGCGGACGGTCGGCTTCCTGCCGCACATCGAGTGCGGCGGCGACAGTTTCCGCGACGAGCGCGTCGTCGTCGATGGTCGCGAACTCCACCAGCCACACGCCGTCCGAAAAAGTCTCGACGAGGTCCGCCGCCACTTGCAGCGAAAGGCGCGTCTTGCCCGTGCCGCCGGTGCCGGTGAGCGTGAGCAATTGGGTGCTCTCGATCAGCCGTTTTACCTCCGCCATTTCGCGCTCGCGCCCGATGAAGCTGGTGAGCTGATTCGGCAGATTGTTCGGCACGCTTTCGAGCGAGCGCAGCGGTGGAAACTCGGACGGCAGGTCGTTCGCGGTGAGTTGAAAAATGCGCTCGGGCCGCGTGAGATCGCGCAACCTCCGCTCGCCGAGATCGCGCAGGCGCACGCCGTCGGGCAGATGGTCGCGCACCAGTTCCTCGGTCGCGAGCGAGAGCAGCGTCTGCCCGCCGTGCGCGGCCGCGAGGATGCGGCTGACGCGATTGAGCGGCTGCCCAAAATAATCGCCGTCGCGGTGCTCCGCCGCGCCGGTGTGCAGAGCCATGCGGACTTTGAGGGCGCCGACTTTTTCCCACGCCGTCGCGTGCAACTGCCGCTGCGCCTGCAACGCCGCGTCGAGCGCGTTTTGCGCCGTGTCGAAAGCCACACAGAAAGCGTCGCCGACCGTTTTGAAAACGGCACCACCGCGAGCCTCGAACGCGGTGCGCAGGATCGTGTCGTGCTGGATCAATGCGAGCCGCATTGGCTCCGGATGCCGTTCCCAGAGTTGGGAACTGCCTTCGATGTCGGTGAACAAAAACGTGATCGTTCCGGTCGGAAGCGCGGGCATGAGGTTGAATGTTCGGGTCTTGGCGGCGCGTGGGAAAGGGAAATTCCAAGAGAGAATCTGGAACTCAGGAACTCAGGAAAAAGAGAAGAGAAGCGAAACAGCGGCCTACGCTAAAAACGGACGTCATTCCGAACGAAGTGCAGAGAGCGCAGCGAACGCAACAAAGTTGAGGAATCTCACGATCATTCCCAAGTCGATGCGTTTGGATTGACCGTGAGATTCCTCCACTCCGCTGCGTTCCGGTCGGAATGACGCGCGCTTTTTGAAAATCAAACAGAACTCCTCCGCCGTCCTTTCCTGAGTTCCTGAGTTCCAGATTCTCTCTTTTTCCGTTCGACAAAAATTCTGTTCATCGCGCCGAATCTGCCGCACCTTTCCCGCCCCATGCCGAACCGCATCGACGACACTTTTGCACGCCTGCGCGCTGGCGGAAAAAAAGCGTTCATCGCCTACATCTGCGCTGGCGATCCGGGATTCGACGCCACGCGCGAACTCGCGGTCGCGTTCGACCAAATCGGCGTCGATGTCCTCGAACTCGGCGTGCCGTTTTCCGACCCGCTCGCCGACGGCATCGTGAATCAGCTCGCCGCGCAGCGCGCCCTCGAAGCGGGAGCGACGGTGCGCGGCGTGTTCGCGTGTGTGCGCGCGATTCGCGAGCGCTCGCAGATGCCGATCGTCCTCTACACCTACATGAACCCGGTTTACGTGTTCGGGTTTGAAAAATTCCACCGCGAGGCGGAGGCGGCGGGCGTCGATGGATTGCTGCTGCTCGACCTGCCGCCGGACGAGCAACTGCCCGAGCTCACCGCGAGCGGAAACTTGAAACACATCCGGCTCATCGCGCCGACGACGCCGCCCGAACGCATGGCGATGATTACGAAAAGCGCGGACGGATTCATCTACTACGTCTCGCGCGAAGGCGTGACCGGCGAGCGCGCGACGATGGCCGATTCGCTCGATGAGCGCATCGCGGAGATTCGCAAAACCACGACGCTGCCGGTCGCCGTCGGCTTCGGCGTTTCCACGCCCGATCAAGCGCGGCAGACGGCGCAGGCGGGAGACGCCGTCGTCGTCGGGAGCGCGATTGTGAAACGGATCGCCGAGCACGGGAAGAGCGCGGACTTGGTGGAAAAAGTCGTCGCGTTCGTGAGGCCGCTGGTCGAGGCGGTGAAGACGCTGTAGCGGCGGTCTGTGACCGTCGCCGTCCTTTGGCTGAAAGTGCCAGGGAAGGGTGGGATGATTTCGCACCGCGGAAGCGACAGCGCGCTTCCCTCCAGACATACGGGGTCGTGCGCGGCTTGCGGAGGTGCGCCTCCAGCCGTTGGA
>JANXWU010000453.1 GCA_025350985.1 Spartobacteria bacterium
CCGAGTTCGTCGGTCGCGCCATAGGTCTGTCCACCTTTGATTCCGCCGCCGGCGAGCCAGAGACTGAACGCGTTGATATGATGATCGCGACCGCTCCCCTGCCCCATCGGCGTGCGTCCAAATTCGCCGCCCCAAATCACCAGCGTGTCGTCGAGCATCCCGCGCTCTTTTAAATCCTTCACCAGCGCCGCACACGCCTGATCCGTCTCCTTCGCGGTGATCGGCATGTTTTGCTCGATGCCCCCGTGGTGATCCCAGCCGCGATGATAGAGCTGGATGAAACGGACGCCGCGCTCGGCGAGTCGGCGCGCGAGCAGACAGTTCGATGCGAACGATCCGTCGCCCGGAGTTTTCACGCCGTACGCGTCGAGCATAGCCTGCGGTTCCTTGCTGAAATCGGTGAGTTCCGGCACCGACGATTGCATCCGAAACGCCATCTCATATTGCGAGATGCGCGTCTGCAATTCGGGGTCAACACGCTCTTCCGCGAGCACGCCATCGAGCCGTTTCACTTCTTCGACCACGAGCCGCTGCACGCTCTGGCAGACGCCGTCCGGGTTGCCGACGTAATGCACTGCGTCGCCGCGGGATTGGAATTGCACGCCTTGAAAACGGCTCGGCAAAAATCCCGCGCTCCATTGCCGCGACGACACCGGCTGCGCGCCGCCGCTTTTTGTTTTCGACATCAGCACGATGAAGCCCGGCAGATTTTCCGTCTCGGCACCGAGTCCGTACAGCAGCCACGAACCCATGCTCGGCTTGCCTTTTAAAATCGAGCCGCTGTTCATGAAAGCCTGCGCGGGGTCGTGATTGATCTGCTCGGTCGTCATCGAGCGCACGATGCAAAGGTCATCCGCGAGTTCGGCGATATTCGGGAACAGGCTGGAGATTTCCTGCCCGCTCTGGCCGTACTTTTTGAATTCCACAAACGGTCCCCGCGCGATGAGCTTCGAGCCTTGGAGCTGCGCGAGTTGCTGGCCTTTGGTGAGCGAATCGGGAAAAGGCTGGCCGTTGAGTTTTTTCAACTCCGGCTTCCAATCGAGGCTCTCAAACTGCGATGGCCCGCCCGCCATGCAGAGATGGATGATGCGCTTGGCCTTGACCGGAAAATGCGGCGTCGCAATCACGCCGCGCCATTTGCTCTCCGCCGTCGCCGCCGCAGCCCCGCGCGCGACCGACGGCAGAAATTGCGAGAGCGCGATGCCGCCGAGGCCAAACGCGCTGCGGTAAAGAAAACTGCGGCGGTTGATCGAGGAGTCGAATGGATCGGGTTGGCAGCACGGTTTCATGTGGAAAGAATCAAACTACCGACGGTGTCATTCTGAGCGAGCACAGCGAGTCGAAGAATCTCTTGCCCGTCTTGATGTGCGACCGCAACCTGCCGCCGTGAGTTGGGATCGCCGCTACTACGTTTACATGATGACCTCGAACAAACGTGACGCGCTCTACATCGGAGTCACCAACTCGCTGGAACGCCGGGTGTGGCAGCATCGCCATCCCGAGCGGGCGGGATTCGCCGAGCGCTATCATTGCATTCATCTCGTTCACTACGAAGTCTTCGACGACGTGCGCAATGCCATCGCCCGCGAGACGCAACTCAAGGGCTGGCGTCGCGCCAAAAAGGACACGCTCATCGCGAGGACGAATCCCGGTTGGCGCGACTTGGCGCGGGAGTTTTTGGAGGAGGATGCGCGGTGAGTTTTCACTCCGCATGGATTCAAGAGATTCTTCGACTCGCTCTGAATGACAGCGTTTCATTTAATACCGCGTGATGGTTTCGTGCAGATTCAGAACCACGCGGCACACGCTCGTCCACGCTGCAAGCTCGGTGGCATCAGGGTTCGCGGACGGCGTTGCGAGTCCGATTTTCAGAAGTTTTGCCGCGTCCTCCGGCTTCGCTTTGTATTCCTCGCGCGCCTTTTTTACAAACTCACTCAGGCTGATCTTTTCCTTCGGCGTGATGGAGCGCGCGAGTGCGTTTTGAAAAGCTAGTTCCAACCGGTCGGCGTCATTTTTCGCCGAAGCCGCGAGCAGCTTCGCCGCGAAAACACGCGCGGCTTCGACAAATTCCGGGTCGTTCAAAAGCGTGAGCGCCTGCTGCGGGCTGTTGGCGTTGGTGCGCATCGCGATGCAATCTTCGCGGCTCGGCGCATCGAAAGCCGCGAGCATCGGATGCAGAAAAGTCCGCTGCCAGTGCATGTAAACGCCGCGCCGCCACTGCCTCGCGTCCTGATCGGCGGCGTATTCGCGATCGGGAAATTGCAAACCGGCGTAGTACCCCGCGGGCTGGTACGGCTGGCAGGGCGGTCCGCCCATTTCGAGGTCGAGCAGACCCGCGATTGAAAGCGCGTTGTCACGGACGAATTCGGCGTCGAGCCGGCGCGGATTCTGGCTCGCGAGCAGACGATTGTTGGGGTCGGCGTCGCGCAATTCCGGCCGCAAATTTGCCGACTGCCGATAGGTGCCGCTCATCGCGATCAGCTTCACGATGTGCTTCACATCCCAGCCCTTTTCGCGGAACTCCACGGCCAGCCAGTCGAGTAGTTCGGGATGCGACGGCGGCTCGCCCTGTGCGCCGAGATCGTCGGTTTGCGCGCTCAGTCCGTTGCCGAAAAACTGCCGCCACAATCGATTCACCTGCACGCGTGCGGTCAACGGATTCTCCGGCGCGCACAGCCATTTCGCGAGGTCGAGCCGGGTGAGCTTTCGCTCGCCCGCGCCGGGAGATCCCGGTAAAAAAGCGGGCGTCGCCGGCGGACAGACTTCGCCGGTTTCATCCTGCCAGTTTCCACGCGCCAGCACGCGAATCGTTTGCGGTTTGTCGGTGCGCTCCGTGACCATCACCGGAGTTTTTCCGCCCCGATATTCGAGCCACTCGCGCTGCCGTGTTTTGTATTGCGCGAAGGCGGCAGGGTCGGGTGCCACGCTGAGAAACCACGCGGCGCGCGCGAGGTTTTCCTGCGCGGCATTTCGTTTTGGCGCGAGCAGCGCGGCGCGGGTCGCCTCGTCCGCGCAATGCAACGGATCAAGCGCGGCGAGCGGCGTCCACGCCACCGTCAACACGCCCGCCGACGGGTCGCCCGTCGTTGTGACGACCAGCGATTCGCCTTCCCGCAATTTCGCCGGTGGATCAAGCAGCCACACCGCCTCCTGCCGTCCGTCCTTTTTGGCGAGCCCCCATCCGCCTTTCACGCCGATCAACTCGAAGCCGTTGGCGTAACGGGGCGTCTTTTGATCCGCCTCGGCGTGGTAAATTCCGACCGGGCGCAGCTTCCGGTCTTTGCCTTTAATTTGAACGCTCACTTTCAACTCGCCGCCCGCCCTGTCCGCACCTTTTTTGCCTCCGGGAATCAATTCCGTTCTCAGCGCGGCCACTGAAACATTTTCCGCCACGATATTCCATTGCGAACTTGGCCCGGCCGGTTTGCCTTTTTTGGCAGTCTTCGCCGCCGGAGCAGGCGTTGGCTTTTTCGGCCCCGCTGCATCCGCATCCTGCGCGTCCGGTTTCGCTTCGTCCGGCTTCGGAGCAGGCTTCGCGGCGGGTTGTTCGACGCGTTCGGCGGGAGCCCACCCGTCGCGATGCGCGGTCAAATATTCCCGCACGTCCGTTATCCATTTTTCCACAGCGTTCGGTGGCTGCCCGCGCGTCGCCGAGGTCAGAAACTGCGCAATCTGTTTCTCCGCTGCCGTCTTTCGCGCCTGCAAAAACGGGCTGTCCACGACGATCTCCGGCGGAAAGGGGGAATCGTTGTTGAAGCCCTTGAGCTCGGGATTCGGGGAATAGGAGTAGTCGCTGTAAACGCCCCACTGTTTCACGTCGGCGAAAAACGCGCCGAGCGAGTAGAAATCCTTGGCCTTGAACGGATCGAATTTGTGGTCGTGGCA
>JANXWU010000154.1 GCA_025350985.1 Spartobacteria bacterium
CCACCAACGGCATCCGCATGGGGATCGACGGCTGGATCTACATCGCGGTCGGCGACTACGGCGCGGTCAAGGCCACCGGCAAGGACGGCGCGACCCTGGCCATGCGCGGCGGCGGCATCGTGCGCGTGCGCCCGGACGGCAGCGGCATGGAGCGCGTGGTGTGGGGCACCCGCAACATCCTGGCGGTCGCGATCAGCCCGACCCTCGACATCCTCACCCGCGACAACACCAACGACGGCGACGACTGGAACGACCGCCTCAGCTTCAATCCGTTTGGCGCGATGATGGGCTACCCGACGCTGTTCCGAAATTTTTCCGACGAGATCATTCCCACGATGATTGACTTCGGCGGAGGCTCGCCGGTCGGCTCGATTTTCATCGACGAGCCAAGCCTGCCGAAAGACTGGGCCTACGGATTTTATTCCGTCGAATGGGGCCGCAGTGAGATCGATCTGCACCCGCTCACGCCGACCGGCGCGACCTACAAGGCGGGGACAAAACAGTTCATGAAAATGACGCGAGCGACAGACCTCGAGGTCGATGGCATCGGGCATCTTTACGCGGTGAGTTGGGACGGGGCGACGTTCACTTACAACGGCCCGAACGTCGGCTACATCATTCGCCTCACGCCGAAAGGATCGAAGCCGGCGACGGTGCCCGATTTGAAAAAAATGACTGACGCGCAACTCGTGCAGACCGTCGGCTCGACGAGCGCAGTGTGGCGGCAGGCGGCACAGCGCGAACTGCTCGTGCGTGGCGCGAAAAGCGGCACGCCGGAAGCCTTGCAGCAGATCGTCGCGACGAACACCAACCTCGGCGCGCGCGTCGCGGCGATGTTCACGTTGAAGCAATTGCTCGGCGCCAAAGCGACCCCGATTCTCGTCGCGTTCACGAAGAACGACGACCTGCGCGAACACGCGTTGCGCGCACTCGCGGATGACCAGCGGCTCGCCGCACAGATTCCGGCGCAGCCATTCCTCGCCGCGCTCGCCGACAAAAATCCGAAGGTGCGTTTGCAGGCCGTTACCGGTCTCGGCCATCTCGGAAAAATCGAAGCCGCCGCGCAAATTCTGCCGCTGACCGCCGATCCCGATTCGACCGTCGCACACGTCGCGGTGCGCGCGTTGAGCTGGCTGAAACCGGTCGAGATCTGCCTGCACGCACTCGATTCCGCCGACACGAAAATCCAGCCCGGCGCGCTCCGCGTCTTGCAAAGCATTTACGAACCCGCCGTCGTCGATGGGTTGTTGAAACGGCTCGCCAGCGCGCAGAATCCCGATTTGCGCAAAGGCATTTACAGGGCTTTGGCGCGTCTCAATTTCAAGGAAACAACCTACTCCAACCCGAGCATGTGGTGGGGGACGCGACCGGACACGAGCGGCCCGATTTATAAACCCGAGCCGTGGGCGGAGAGCGAAAAAATCCAGGCTGCGCTCAAGAAACAACTCGAGGTCGCGCAGGGTGAGGACGCGAAAGTTTTCGTGACCGCGCTCATGCGCAACAAGGTCAGCTTTCCCGGCCTCACCGATTTGATGCTCGCGAAAGTCGGCAAGGACACGACCTCGCGTCTCGACGTGATCCAGTCGCTGCTCTCGCCAAAGGCGCCCGTCGCCGACGATGTCGTGAAGGCGCTCAGCAACATCGCCACTTCACCGAACGAACAGCCGGAGTTGCGCGCCCGCGCGTTGCGGATGCTCACGGCGCTCATCGAGAAAAATTTCAACGCGGTGCGCGACGCCGTGCTTCCGCTGGCGGCGACCGAACAGCAGGGCGCGCTCAAGGGCGTGTGGGAAGAGTTCACGCGCGATGCGCGACTTTCCAAAAAGGCCAAAGAGTTCGCCGGACTCGCGAAAGACAAAGACCCGGCGAAGCGCACGCTCGGCGCGACGGTCCTCGTGAACATCGTCACGAGCACGGTCAACAAAGACAAGAAAGGCAAGGACGAGGCGCAGAAGGACATCGACGCGATGTGGAAAAATCCCGAGCAGGCCGCGACGCTCCTGAGTGTGATCGGCAAAACCCACGCTACCCAATTTGCGCCGCAGGTGCGGGAGAATTTGAATAACCCGAGCCACGTCGTCGCCGAAGCGGCGGAGTTCGCGCTGACCAAACTCGGCCTCGACAAAACCGGCTCGCCGGCCGCCAAACAAATCGGCGAGATGAAATATGAGGACGTGTTAAAAATCGCGCTGGCGGCGAAAGGCGACGCCAAGCGCGGGCAGGAACTTTTCCTGCAACAAGGCTGCGTCATCTGCCACACCGTTTCAGAAAAAGAGCCGCCGAAAGGCCCCATGCTCGGCGGCATCGCGCAGCGCTACAACCGCACGGAGCTCACCGAGTCGATCCTCAAGCCGAGCGCCAAGATCGCGCAGGGATTTGAGACGCAGCATTTCCAGATGAAAAACAACGAGGAAGTCGAGGGCTTCGTCGTGAAGGAAGGCGGCGACTCTGTGGAAGTGCGCAACATCGCGGGCGTCACGATCATTCTGGAAAAAG
>JANXWU010000487.1 GCA_025350985.1 Spartobacteria bacterium
CAATCTTTGGATCAAAATGACTCTTTTACGAAGTGTCAACACGGCTTGGCGGCTTTCGCACGCGGGCTACATGAGCGCAACGCGGTTTGTTGGAAAAAGGTTTTGCTTTGCGGCAGCGGCAACTAGATTTTTCGTCCACCCGTGAGCTACGAAGTCTTCGCCCGCAAATACCGTCCGCAGAATTTCGACCAAGTCGTCGGGCAGGACCACATCACGCAGACGCTCAAGAACGCGATTGAACAGCAGCGGCTCGCGCACGCGTATCTTTTCGTCGGCCCGCGCGGCACCGGCAAAACTTCGACCGCGCGCATTCTGGCCAAGGCGCTCAATTGCGTCAAAGGGCCGACGGTCCATCCGTGCGGCGTGTGCGACGTGTGCAAGGAGATCGCCGCGGGCACGAGTTTCAACGTGCTCGAGTACGACGCCGCGTCGAACACGCAAGTGGACAAAGTGCGCGAGATGATCCTCGAAAACGTGAAGTACGCGCCGACGGCCGGCCGTTACAAAATGTACATCATCGACGAGGTCCACATGCTCTCGGCAGGCTCGTTCAACGCGCTCTTGAAAACGCTCGAAGAACCGCCGCCACACGTCATTTTCCTTTTCGCCACGACGGAAGTTCACAAGTTGCCGCTGACCATTATCTCGCGTTGCCAGCGGTTTGATTTGCGCCGCATTCCGGCCGTGCTCATCGCGAAACATCTCCAGTACATCGCGGACAAGGAAAAGATCGCGCTGGACGAAGCGGCGGCGCAAACAATCGCGCGCGGCGCGGAGGGCGGGCTGCGCGACGCCGAGTCCATGCTCGACCAGCTCGTCGCCTTTTGCGGCGACAAAATCGCCGACGCCGACGTGCTCTCGGTCTTTGGTTTTACCGCGCAGGAAACGGTGGCGAAACTGTGCGGCGCGATGATCGCCGGCGAGGCGCGCGCCGCTCTCACGCTGTTGCACGAGCAGGCGGAGGCGGGAAAAGATTTGAGCCAGCTCATGTCGGATTTGATCGAGCATTTGCGCGATTTGCTCGTGTCGAAAGCCGACGCCCAAGCGATCGTCGCGGAGCTGGGCAGTGTGACGGCGGCGTTGCTGCAAGCGCAGGCGGAACAAATTTCGATGGAGCAATTGCTGGAGTTGATCGACCAGTTCGCCGTCGCCGAAGGCCGGATGAAATGGGCGCCGAACAAAAAATTGCACTTCGAGGTCGCGGCAATCAAAGCGATCCAGACGCTCGGCCAGACGACACTGACCGAGGTGATTGAAACGCTGACGGCATTGCGCGAAGGGAAAGAGCCGCCGGTGGTTGGGAAACCAACATCGAACATCGAACATCGAACTCCGAACATCGAACGTCCCGCGCGCGCCGTGGCAGCGCCGACGCAACCGACACGAGCTGCAATTTCAGCACCGGCAGCGCGCGTTGAAGAAACCCCGAAACAATCCGCGACCGTTGCCGCGAAGGATGAGCCAGCGCCGCTCGCCACCGTCGCGGACGATCAACTTTGGCCCGCGCTTCTCGCCGAAATCCGCAAACGCCGGCCGCTCATTCTGTCCTGGATGGCGTCTGGCACTTTGCTGGAAGTGCGCGGCAATATTTGCGTCATCGGTTTTCCCAAAGACCAATCGCTGGCAAAGGAATCCGTCGAGCGCGCGGCGAATCGAAAGCTGGTCGAGGACGTGCTCAGTCAACTCGCGGGTCGTCCCCTCACACTGCAATGCGAATTGCGGGACGGACTCGCTGTCGGGCGGATGCCCGAAATTCCCGAGACGAAACCAGAACCTCCGTCCGACCCGATGGCGGCCTTTAGGAACGATCCGCTGATTAAAAAAGCGCTGGAGATTTTCAAAGGCGATCTCCACTCCGGTTGATTTTTTTGGCAAAGTTCACGCGCGAGCATTTCCATGCGGTTGCGAACCTTGGAGAAACCGATTCCCGTTTATGACCAGCGAAAAAACTGAATACCACCTGCGCGTCGTCCACGAACGCGAACTGCTGCACGCACAATCGGGCTCGCCTTTCTCGCTCCCGCGCGAGGGCGAAGTCGTGATCCTCGGCTCATCCCAATACACGGCCATCCGGCTCGTCCACACGCTTTCGCTTCAGCCCGGCGGAGCGTTGCGCCATGAGACGACGGTCGAAGTCGAACCCCGCGACGACCTTCTCCAACATGCCTCGACCTAACCAACCAAAGCCTTCCGCCGCTGGTTAAAGCACAGCCTTTATGAACATCCAAAAAATGATGAAGCAGGCGCAAAAGATGCAGGAGCAGCTTGCGAAAACCCAAGCCGAACTCGCGGAGAAAGCCGTCGAGGTGACGGCGGGCGGCGGCAAAGTCACCGTCGTGGCGACCGGCGGCGGCGACGTTGTTTCGATCAAGATCAGCAAAGACGTGGTCGATCCGAACGACGTGGAATTTCTCGAAGACCTCGTGCTGACAGGCGTGAAGCAGGCCATCGAAAAAGGCCGCGAGATGCAGCAGGAAGAAATGGGAAAGATCACCGGCGGGATGGGACTTCCGCCGGGGCTGGGATTTTGAATCGCGTTTTATCCGCGAGAAAAAACGGCGCGTAGTAAATGGCATACGACGCCAGCGCCAGCGGCTCCAGCACCAGCACGTAAACTGGCCACGGGCCGAAATGATCCATCAGCGAAGCGTGCGCGGGCTTCGAGCAGAGGTAGCCGTAGTTCACGCCCAACAGCCAATCGACCGCCCCCGCGGCGAACACGTAAAGCTGGCTGCACGCGAACGCTCGCACAATGGAACGCGGACACGGACGCATGCGGGCGGCGACGGTGAGAAAAATCACCGAGCCGATGATCACGCCGTGGTTGATGAAAAAGGTGAAGGCGCGCGGGTCCGGAAAATCGAAGGCCAAATCCGGCGTGAGCAGCGCCTGCAAAGTTCCCGCCAAGCCCCAAAAGAAATTCAGTTCGTAGGCGATTTGCCCGCGAAAGATCAGGGCGAAAATCGCGGCGAATTCCGCCCAATCGCAGAGGTGCATCGGCAGCGCCTCGCGCGCGTTGATTTCGTCAAAACGCCACGCGAATCCATACGCGGCCAGTTTGCCCGCAATGGCGATTCCGGCGAGCGCCCAGCCCAGCGCGCGCGTGATTTTTTCATGACGAGCCCATTGCGCCAGCGCGGCCATGAGCAACGGGAAAAGAACGATCGCCGCGAGGATCGCCCAATGCGCCGGGCCAAAAATTACGAACGCGAGCAGCACGAGCCAGAATCGGCGAGTCCGCGGCAAAACGCACGCGCCAAGCGCACAGTCGGCGGGCGGAGTTGTGTTGCGCGGGGCGGCGCTTAACTTATCGGCCATTGCGATGCCGCAGATTTTGGAAAAACCAGCTCTCGAACTCGAATCCATCCGCCGCGATTTTCCCGCGCTGAACCAGCGCGTCCACGGCCAGCCGCTCGTCTATTTCGACAACGCCGCGACGAGCCAGAAGCCGCGCGCAGTCATCGACGCGATCAGTCGTTACTACGAATGCGACAACAGTAACGTGCATCGCGGCATCCATGAGTTGAGCCGGCGCGCGACCGAGGGGTACGAGGCGGCGCGCAAACGCGTGGCGCAGTTCATCGGTGCGGGCAGCGCGCATGAGATTGTTTTCACCCGCGGCACGACCGAGGCGGTCAACCTCATCGCGAGCGCGTGGGGAGACGCCAACGTGAAGTCCGGCGACACGATCCTGCTCACGGAAATGGAGCACCACAGCAACATTGTCCCGTGGCAGCTTTTGGCGAAACGAACGGGCGCGAAGTTGGTTTACGTGCCGGTGACCGGCGACGACGGGATGCTCGACCTCGACGCGCTCGACCGGCTGCTCACGCGCGAGGTAAAGCTGTTCGCATTCACGCACGTCTCGAACACTCTCGGCACGATCAATCCGGTCCGCCGGCTCTGTGCCCAGGCACGGGAACTCGGCATCGCGACGTTCGTCGATGCCGCCCAAAGCGCGGGACACATGCCGGTCGATGTCGGTGAAATTGGCTGTGATTTCCTCGCCTTTTCGGGTCATAAAATCTGCGGGCCGACAGGCATCGGCGTGCTGTTTGGAAGGCAGGAGTTGCTGGAAGCGATGGAGCCGTACCAAGGCGGCGGCGACATGATCTCGCGCGTCGATTTCCAAGAGTCGCGCTGGAACGTCGTCCCCCACAAATTCGAAGCCGGCACGCCGGACATCGCAGGGGCGATTGGCCTGCATGCGGCGTTGGATTATCTCGACCGGGTCGGGCGGGAACGCATTCTCGCACACGATCTCGACCTCGCGGCGTACGCGTACGAAAAGCTGGCGGCGCTTGGAAACATCAGGCTCTTCGGCCCGCGACCCGAAACCGGACTGCACTCGGGTCTGATCAGTTTTTTGCTGCCGGAAGTCCACGCGCATGACGTGATCACGCTCGCCGACCGGCACGGCATCGCGTTGCGCGGCGGGCATCACTGCACCCAGCCGCTGATGCGGAAACTCGGCGTGGCTTCAACGGCGCGCGCGAGCTTTTACTTTTACAATACGCGCGAGGAGATCGACCGATTCCTCGAAACCATCGCGGAAATTCGGACATTTTTCGCGCGCCAAGTTTGATGCGGAGCCTCGGGAAAAGCACGAGATTCCTCGGCTTCATTTCGCTCGGCAGTGGCTCGTTTTGAATAAGCCGTGTGTCGTTCCGACCGGAGCGCAGCGGAGTGGAGGAACCTCGCAACGGTTCCCAGCGCGTTGCTTTCCCAGATACTTCGTGA
>JANXWU010000512.1 GCA_025350985.1 Spartobacteria bacterium
CGAATTCGTTGAAGCGGCGCCATGCGACTAACTGTTGGCCCTCGACACGTTGTCCGCAGTTTTCCGCTAGCCGGCTCAATTTTCCGGCAGCACAAACGTCTCGCCGATCTCCATCGCGGCGATGCGCTGCGGCTCACGCGTCATCGCTTATGAACAACATTCAGCGTTTGATCGTTCAGCATCAGCAACTATTCTTACAAGGCTGGCATGACTACTTTGACCCTTGATTCCGCTTCTCTGAAAGCCACTGCCGTTAAAATCACCGCAGACTCGCTATCGGTGGAGCTTGCTGACGGTCGCTCCATCATCGTTCCGCTGGCATGGTATCCTCGACTCGTCCACGGCACGACAGAGGAGCGCAACCATTTCCGTTTCATCGGCAGCGGCGAAGGCATTCATTGGCCGGATTTGGACGAGGACATCAGCATTGAGGGGATCATTGCTGGCAGACCGTCCGGCGAGAATCAACGCTCATTGGAGCGATGGCTTGAGTCGCGCGCGGCCAAATGACGGCTGATTGCTGATCCCTCCGCTTTCTCAGCAGTTTTTTCCCGCCAGCCGTCTCAACTCACCGGCAGCACAAATGTCTCGCCGATTTGCGTCGCGGCGATGCGCTGCGGTTCTTGAGCGAGCGCTTTATGAAAACGCGCGATCGGTTCATCCATCGGCTCCCAGCTTAGCTTGAAGGTCTGGTGATGGATGGGCAGGATGAACCGCGCGTCAGCTTCGTTGCTCATGGCCACGGCTTCTTCGGGTGTGCAATGGGAACGAATCCACGGGTGGTAGGCACCGATGGGCACAATCATGAGATCAATCGGGCCGCGTGCGCCAAGGTGATGGGCGTCGATGCGCGCGGTGTCGCCGGTGAAGCAAATCCGTTTGCCGCCACGCTCGATGAGGTAGGCGTTGTAGCCGCGATGGTCGTCGTTGCGCATCCGCGCGCCCCAGTGTCTGAGCTGGAATGCGGCGAGCGTAACCGAACCGTGCGCGGTTTGTATTTCCAACGTCTCGTTCCATGCCAGCTCGATCACTTGGCGAAACGGGATGCGCCGGAAGATGTCGGCGGTGTCGCGCGCGGTCACGACCACGGCGTCGCGGTTCACCCGCTGCAGCGATTTCATATCGAGATGATCGAAGTGCGCGTGCGAGAGAAGCACGAGGTCGATCGGCGGAAGCTCGTCGGGCTGGAGCGCGCAGGCGACGTGGCGTTTCGGCCCAAGCGTGAGCGGCCCCATATGAATGCCGCAGCGCGGGAAAAAAACAGGATCGGTGAGGATGTTTAGACCCAGAAAGTTGACGAGCACGGTGGCGTGTCCCAGCCAGGCGGCGGTGATTTGATCCGCCCGCCAAGTCGAGGGTTGCGGATGATGCGGCGCGGGCGGGACGGCGCGGGCGATGTCGGCAACGATCATCCGCACGAGGCGGAGCCGTCGGGCAAAAGGAATGCCGCCGCGCGCTTTGCGTTCTTCGGAAGTTTCGGACATCGGCGGCAGGACCGTTCAGGAAAAGACCAGCCGGCACACGATCACCGACGCGACCACGCCCGTGAAGTCGGCGATCAAACCGGCGGCGACGGCGTGGCGCGTCTTGCGGATCGACACCGAGCCGAAGTAAACCGCCAGCACGTAAAACGTCGTCTCCGTGCTGCCGAAAATCGTGCCGCCCATGCGCGTGATGAGCGCGTCCGGTCCGTGAGTTTTCACCAGCTCGGTGAACAGCCCGGTCGTCGCGCTGCCGCTGAGCGGACGCACCAAGACCATCGGCAGCAGGTCGGTGGGAAAACCGAGGCGATCGAGCACGGGGCTGAGCGCGGAGGAGATCATCGCGACACCGCCGACGGCGCGAAACATTCCGACGGCGACGAGAATCGCGACGAGAAACGGGATGATTTTCACGGCGACGTTGAAGCCTTCCTTCGCGCCTTCGACGAACTGCTCGTAAACCTTAACGCCGCGCAGCGCCGCGTAGAGCGGGAAGAGCGCGATCAAAAACGGAATCGCCATCAACGAGACGATGCCCACGCAGCGCGCGAAAGCGGATTTTGTTTCCTGAATCGCGGGCGGCGCGCGGTGAAACGCGCCGGGGAAAAAGGCGTCGAGCACAAACCACGCGGCGAACAGCGCGAAAAAAACAGCGAGGATAATTCTGCCCCGGTCGGTCAGCGGCATGGGCTCAACCGCCTCGGAAGCCTGTGTTGAAGCCTCTTCCACGGCGGCTGCTTCATTCGTCCTCTTGTCGTTTTTTCCCACCGGCGGCAACCGGAACATC